>CAZFPD010000047.1:0-6990 GCA_964521035.1 uncultured Candidatus Peribacteria bacterium | reverse complement strand
AATTAACTTTACAGAAAATTTTAGAATTAAACACAACTTTTCAGAAACTCAAAAGAAAATTATCACAAGTTTCATCCTCGAAGTCGAAACTCTAAATGGCAACTTAACAGAATTATTAGCAGAAAGTATTCAACATGAACTAACAAACGAAGAAGAAATTCGCAGGAGTCATACTGACACATTCGCAGACTGTGACACTAGCTGCAGTGAAAAATATCTAGTATACTATGCAGTGATCATGAACAAAAAACAATATGAAGCCAACCAAGCAGCCGCTGGCGCCGCCGCTGATGCCGACGGAGACAACCCTCCAAGCATAAAGGGAAGCAATAAAACTCACAACAATCCAGTTGTATACGTTTTAGTTGCCAAAAAAGGCGAAACCCCAAGCGAAGCTGAACAAGAACTGCTAACAAACGCGCAATTAGCCGAACAAGAAATCACCTGTGAAAACCAAGCCTTAAATATTGAAACCACCTGTGCCTTCCGTATTCCAGAAGCAACTAGCATTCCCGAAAACTTAAAATTATTCATTTCTAATCAAAGACCTATAGATTTACCAAGCGATTCCTCAGAAGCCTGTAGTGCCGATACTGCCGATGCTCGCAATATAATTTGTGAAAAAGTCAAAACCTATAATCAAGCCGGCACAAACAAAATCTCATTTATCTTAGACGACAGTCTTATAAGTACCGATTCTGTGATTAATTTATCAGAATTCAGTGAATCAGACTATATTAGTATAAGTAGAAAATCCAAAATCCGAGCTGGCCAAACTCAAGAAATAGACATAAAATTCCGCAATCCCAAAGATTTAGCTTTTGTCAAAGTCCTAGTTTGTGACCACAGCAAATGTAAAGGTGCCTATAAAAAACAAATTTTTGCCTACTGTCATGAAGATTTTTCTAGAGCAGACAAGGCCTGTAATTCTATTGAACAAAGCGACGAACTATTTGAAACTCCAGAAACTACCCATTTAAAATTAGAAACCTTTAACCTAATTCCAAAAGACTATAATATTCTTGTAGTCAGCTACGATGAAGACGAAACACGAGAACTCACATCTAAAAGCTTTGAAGTATTGCCCGGCCGAGGAACCCACGGCGGTGTAACGCCACCTACAGCTGGTAAATGTAGCAAGTACTTTGTAGATATGATGCCCAACCATCCTTTATGTGATGCCGCTACGCTACTACGTGAAAAGAATATCTTTATGGGCCAAGACATCAACGGTGCTAAATACGCCAACCTCACAGCTCCTATAACCCGAGCCGAATTCTTCGCCGTCTCTTCTAGACTATACAATCTACCAAACATTCCAGCCAATCCAAATTACCTAGCTAGGTTCCAAGACCTCACCCCCAACATTTTAAGCGACAGCAACAATTATTGGTGGCTAACTCCACTCGGACAACTAGTCCAAAATAACATAGTCAGCGGTTATGCAGACCAAACCATCAAACCTTTCAACAATATCACGCAAGCTGAACTTGCCAAAGTTACAGGTTTGTCGGTTAAACTACTTAACCCAGCTAGAGTCCAAGCTCCCCAAGAACCTTGGTATCAAGAAATTGTCAATGTTTACCAAAACAACGGAATCCGCATGAACCCTAACGCACAAGCTACTAGAGGCGATGCAGTTTACCTAATCAGTCAATCCATCATTGCTGCCCAACGTCCACAAACCACGCAAACTCAAGAATATAATCCATACATGCAATCCGGTTTTTAAAAAGGCTTGACAAAACAATTAAAAAACATTAAAGTTGGTATCTTAAGCAATTAATACCAACTTTTTATGTTTAAACAACTTAAAACCCTAATCGCACTAGCGCTAATCCTCATCATTAGTAGTGTGGCAGTTCTAGCTGGAACTCAAGCAAATAGCTCAGATCCAGGCATTCAAATCAATCAAGGTCCCAGTCAATTAACTCAACAAGCCGAATTAATTTTTATCGACAAGGTCAACCACATCAACATTAAAGAAATAGAAATCACCAATACCTCCGACCAAGATACTTCCATAATGGTTATGCAAACCCTTAAAACACCATTCACCTACAAAGGAGCAGGCCGAGTCAAACTAGCGGCTAAACAAACTAAAACTCTGAAGTTTAAGTTTCATAGTTTATTTGAAGGAGCCTTCTCAGCCAAAGTTGAGTTATTAGACGAAAACACCAAAATCAAAACTCCACTTTATCTAAAAGCTTATACCGAAAATTTCATTCCATACCCTATTCATATAGAATCCGACCAAATTGACTTTGGCAGGGTACAAACAAATAGCCAACAACAAGCTCAACTCAAATTACAGAATCTTTCTATTCTCACTCAAGAACTGCAATTAAGTTCTGACAACCCAAATATCAGCTTTCCAGAATACATTAGTGTTCCAGCAGAAAGTAGTTACACACTAAACATAGATCTTAACACCGATCAGGCTCAAGACATCCAAGCCATTTTATCACTCCAACTTATAAATTCAGAAACTCCAAGCGATAGCCTATCTGTTAATATTAGTGCTAAGGTAATTGCTAAACCAGAAGTAAAAACTGCAATTCTAAACATCGCAAAAACTCAACTCAGTTTCAACACTCCAGTCGGACAAGAAACCATGCAAACTATCCGGATTAAAAATCTAGGTAATGCTCCACTCAAACTTAGTGCCAAGAGCAATGATAACAAGCAAGTTCGCATCAGCCTTCCAAAAACTCTCAAAGCAAATCAAAGCGCTGATCTCAAAATTACCTATGCTCCAGAGTTTAATCAAACTCAAACTAGCAATATCCAAATCACCAGTAATGATCCAAAACAAGAACTTATCAATATTAAATTAAATCTACAAAGCTATGGAGGCGACAAAAGTTTTGCCAAAGCCCAAATTAAATTTGATAAAAAGGAATACCGAGCTACTCTCCAAAGCAGACTACGCAGTAAAATCACCAGTGATCAAGATGCCTTTGTCAGTCTACAAATCAAACAAAACGGGCAAGTCATCCAAAATCTAGGTAATTATGAATTAAAAGCCAATCAAGCTCGTGAAATTATCTGGAACGGAAAAAACATGCATGGCGAATTTGTAAACAACGGACAATATTTAATAGTTGCCCAAGGACTCAATGAAAACGAAAACTTCACGCGCTCAGCCAAAATCATCGCCAATTTCGGTAAACCTAGCTATACCAATACCAATACCCTAGCTGAAGTATTATTTGTAAACCAAGAATTTCACAAAGGTCTTTCTAAACAAATTCATCTAGCCAGCCTGAAAACCCAATGTACTGGTAAAGTTCGTCTAGACATCACTCTCTACGACAGCCAAAACAATTACAAACTCAAAGTTCCTAAACAAAAATGTAATCAAATCCTACACCTTAATATTCCAGATTTTCTAGAAGAGGGAAGTTACCAATACAAAATCCGCATTCAAAAAAATCAACTAGTCCAAACCATTAGCAACACTCTTAAAGTCAGAGATGTAAACCAAGCTATTTACGACCAAAGCCTACAAATGCAAAATCTTGAGACTGGCCCAGCCCTCAATGCATTTTTAAGCCAAAACATAGCCAACACTCAACAAGACATTTATGTCAGCTTCTCCAACTCGCAACACGGTTATCTAAACGCCAGCATTAGCGGTAAAAACTACCAAGGAACTCATTACCTCAGCCAATTCAAACCCTTTCTACCAGGCATGCACGAACAAGCTCTAAGAATCAAAAAAAACACCTTTCAACCAGGTATCTACACACTTAAAATGGACTTCGTACAAGGTTCTGTAAAATCTTCACAAACTATAGATTTCATTATCATCGATCAAAAACCTCAACAAAATCGCACTTATGGTTTTCTAGATGATTTCAATAATCAACAATGTGGCGAATTTACAGACATTAATCAAAACGAACAATTCTGCCAAAAAGTTCAATTTGCAAACGAACAAAATCTGATTAGTGCCAACAAAAAATACTATCCAAATCAACAGCTACAAAGAGCCGAAGCCGCCGCACTAACCATCCGTCTACTTGGTATTCAGCCTCGCGGATATTCTAAAGTGCTAGACACTAATCTCGGCTATAAAGATTTAGACATCAACGCCTGGTACATGCCATACATGAAAATGATCATCAAAAGCAACACTGTGAATCAAGCCCAAAACTCAGAATTTGTAAGACGCATCTTACAAGGATACGCCGATCAAACTATGCGACCAAGCCAATCTATCAATCGTGCTGAATTCTACAAAATTTTCTTTGAAGCTGCCAAAAACTCCCAAACAGTTAGCTTGAATTTAAATATAGATTACAATACGGAAATAGCTCCCTTTAGCGACACTCCTATCAATAAAGAAACTCGCTGGTATCTTCCTTATGCCGAAATCATCAAAGAAAACCTTAACGGCACATCTTTTGCACGGCTTTACTTTAAAAGCCAAGACTTAAATAGTCCCTTTGCTAAATTTCAAGCCAATAAAAAAATCACTCGCAAAGAAGTGGTAGATTTAATTTATGTACTAGCCGAAAAAAATCTAATTAACTTTTAGATCTAGCCGTAGAAGTATATTCAAACTTTAAAGGGGTACCTACTAAATCGTAGCTGCCCCTTATTTGGTTCTCTATATATCTACGATAACTAAAATGCACCTTGGAATGGTCATTACAAGAAAGCAAAAAAGTCGGCGGGTTCTGATCTACTTGCTGAATAAACTTGATCTTCACATCTGCTGGCAAAGGATGCTCCATCAACAATTTCGATAATAAAAGATTCAAATCCCGAGTCTTAAACTTTTGTCTTCTTCTCTGAAAAATCTCGGCCGCCAACTTCAAAATCTGCTTTACATTTGTTCCCGTCTTAGCAGACACAAAAACCAAAGGAGCATAACTGGCAAAACCCAAACGCGATTGCAACAAACGCATAATCCGATTTTTCTCTGCTGGCTTCACCAAGTCCGCCTTATTAACGATAATAATCAAACCCTTATAAGCTTGTAAAATAAAATCACAAACCCGCAAATCCTGCTTAGCTGGGTCCTCAGTGGCATCAAATACACAAACTGCAATGTCTGCCAAAGCCAAGGCCTTCAAAGAGCGCATAACCGAAATTCGCTCTAAAAACTCTGAATTGCGCTTTTTTGCACGCCTGATTCCTGCCGTATCCACTAAATTAAAAGTTTCACCTTCATATTCAAAAGGAATTGTAACACTATCGCGTGTTGTACCAGACACATTAGATACCAAGACCTTTTCTTCACTTAAAATTTGGTTCATAATAGAGGATTTACCTACATTCGGCCGACCCAAAAAAGCCACTCGAATAGCATCATCCATCATATTCTTATCGACCACATTAAATTTACGGACTGCCTTTTTAACTAAGGCATACAGCTCTTCTATACCTTTTTTTTGGACAGCAGAAACCCTGACCGGATCACCAAAACCGAGTTGATACAATTCATAAACATAATTTTCACTAACTTGTCTATCACACTTGTTGGCCACTAAAATAACTTGCTTATTTTGATTTCTTAAAATTTCTGCGGCCGCATAGTCATCTGCCGTCATGGGCTTAGAAGCATCAATCACCAACATTACCACATCAGCCTCTTCAATAGCCAAATTAGTTTGTTTTTGAATATTAGCCTCCAATTCATCCTCTCGGTCTATACCTAAATCCAAACCAGCCGTATCACACAAAATAGCTTTTTTAGAATCAAAATCTATTAATTCTAAAACTCTATCACGAGTGGTTCCCGAAATATCTGAAGTAATAGCCACTCTTCGACCAACCAGTCTATTAAAAATTGAACTTTTTCCACTATTTGGTCTACCAACCAATGCAATAACAGGGTACATATTTTTTTTTACTCTCAAATTATACCTAAAATTCCCCAAAAAACAAGTTAGAACTTTGCAAAAAGCGTGTTAATATAATATCAATAAAGCAAATTATGAAAAAACTCCTCATATTCCTCAGTATAATAATCGGCCTCCTTTCTCAAGCCAACGCTACATCGCAGAGTATACTGCCCAAAGTCCAAAAAACCGACACCTTTACTCCAGGCAACTACAACTGCACGCTCATGATGAAACGCTTTAATGATCTACATGAAAACTTCATTAAAAAAGACCCGGATGTTGCCTACAACAGCATCAAAAGATTTTACTGCGCGCTAGAATTATATAATGGCAATGATTTTACTAAGCCCCTACCAGCAGAAGAAAAAGAATGTAAAAAAAACACCGAAATTAATGTTGATTCATTCGTCTATAACACAAATGACATCCTAGGTTGCGCACTTATTACAGGCCGCATCAAGCTCTATATGTACAAAATGTACATACTCTACTTTATCAGACTACTCACCTTACTTTCTGGATCCTTATCCATACTCTTTGTAATTATAGGAGGCTACAAATACTTCCTGGGCGCCTTGCAAAATGACGTAGGAGAAGCCAAAACCACCATAACTAACGCTCTATTCGGACTAGCTATCTCAACTGCAGCTCTTATTATAGTCAATCTTATTCAAACTTTTGTATCAAGCTAATTTATTATTATGATCTTAAAAAAAATCAAAAAAATTGCCAAACACGCAATTAATAAGTACGAAGAATTATCCAAACACGACCAGCCAAACACAGTTCCCAAAATCCCAAAAAATAAAACCGAAATTCAAGCCCGCAAAATCCACTTTGCCATGCCAGACATCGCTAAAGCAGTTATAATTACCATCGGCCTACTATTACTTGGATACTTTATCATTGAACTCAGAAATATACTCATATTATTTCTGGTCTCTTATTTGTTTGCGGCCGCCATTTGTCCTACCGTAGATAAGTTTCAAAAAAAAGGCATACGCCGAGGCATCACCGTCACAGTGATTATGCTGCTCTTATTTCTGATTATTACTGTATTTATAGGCAATCTTATACCTATACTGGCTACAGAAATGACTGAACTTGGCATTCAATTCCAAAGCTTACTTAGCAA
>CAZFPD010000046.1:1506-6996 GCA_964521035.1 uncultured Candidatus Peribacteria bacterium | reverse complement strand
TTATTATTTGATTCGCAATGGGCGGGCCTATGGTTTTATTCAGAAAAGCAATTATGATTTTTACTTCTCTAGGTCGGGTTCTCAGATGGCTTATATGGCTTATGATTTGAGTCAGTCTAAGTTTCGGGATTTTAAACTAGGGTTTTTTGGTGAAAGTCGGCAGTCTGAAAATGCTGTTGTTAGTCATGATTTTGCCTCAGAATTGGAGCTGGCTTATAATTTGAATGCTTTATATACTTTTGAAATAGACCAAAATAAGTTTTTGGTTGATGATTATGTGAACAAGACTTCTGATTTGCAAAATTTTTATTCCCATGTATTTTTGGATAAACCTAAATATAAGTTAGGTGACAGTGTGCGCGGGAATATTCTGGTGGGTAATTTTCAACAGGAGCTAGCAAATAATCACTTGGTGATGCGTTTAACTGACCGTTATCCTAGGGATAATCGAGCTGGGAAGCAGGGGGTTTTGTTAGAGGAGAAATTAACTTTAAACAGTTTTGCTGCTACAGACTTTAGTTTGCAATTGCCAAAGGAATTACCTGATAAGCGCAATGCTGTGTATTTGAGTTTTTATTGGAATGGAAAATTGTTGAATGTTAAATATCTAGAATTTATGAAGGAGGACAAGGCGCAAACCTTGTTGTCCGCTAATTTCGATAAAAAGTTTTATGTGTTGGGAGACCAGCCTAAATTGGATGTAAATAGCTTTTTGTTTAATGGAGAGCCGAAGTCTAATACTGAAATCAAAATCCAGAGTGCTCACAATTTGCAGGGCAAGCTAGCTGGGCAGGTGTTAAGCACTAATAAAGATGGTTTTTATACCAATACTTATGAGTTGGACCAAAACCCGGCTTTGTTTACTAAAATGTATTCGCCGGTTTCATCTATTGCTATGAATTTGAGAGTTTTAGATTCTAAGGGGGCAAATACATCGGTGTATGCGAATGTCCCTTATTATTTGTCTCTGGTGAAATTAGAGTTTGATAAGGCTGTACGATTTGAGGCTAAGGATTTTGAATTAAAATTTCATCTGAATGAGTTGATTCCTGGTGTAAAGGACAATGTAGGTCCGAGGATTAAAAATAAGCAATTGCAAGTTAAGGTTGATTTAGAGGGCACTTATTATCCAGAATATGTACAAACAGAACAGCCTTTGCGGCCTGCTTTGGTAGATCCAGTAGAGGATCTTGTGGATCTTGAATTAGAAGAAGTCTTTTTTGAGGGCAAGCAAATTACACCTATTGATATAACTAAAGCTTCTTTGCCGCCTTTGAAACTAGAGCAAGTGCCTATGCCACCTTTGAGTAAGGTGCATGTTATGACTGCTAAAAAGGATAAAGAGCAGATCTTGCTTTATGAAAATACAGTTGTAAGTGATGAAAGTGGAGCCTTTCAGACTACAATTCCGGTTTTTGAGGATGCTGAGAAGTTGAAGGAGTTTAAGCATTTGCGTTTGAATGTGCATGTGAGTTTTATGGAGGATGGAATTTGGAAAACTTATCATCGTTCTTTTTCTTACAATAAGAATAAACATGAGGATTATGAGCAATATTACAAAACTTTAAAATTATTGGGTATTAATGGTCAAACTCCTCCAGAAAAGAATGTTAAATATAAAATTGGGGATAAGTTAAAATTGCAAATCCAGGATTTTCAGTCTAGTTCGAATTATTTCTTTTTGCAGAAGAATGCTCAAGGTTTAAAGAATCTTTTCTTGCAGGCTGATACTTTTGAGATAGAAATTACTCAGAGTTTCTTGCCGAATTTTGATTTTGGAGTAATTGAGTTGCGTGAGGATCACGAGTTTGTAAGTCACTCTGCTCCTGGTTTGCGTTACGAAAACGCTTTTGAGATTCAAAATAATAATCCAGTTAAGGCTTTTGAACCGGGACAGGAATATGAATTAAATTTGGATTTAAAAGACCCAAACTTTGAAGGAGTGGTGAACGTGAAAATGGTAGATAAAAAGTTATATACAGATCATACTTGGGAGCAAAACGTGTATGATGCTTTGTTTCCAGCTGTTAGGGATTTAAGTTTTGGAAACTTTTATGGCAGACGCAATGATTTTGGTGGTAAGGGCGGATGTTTTTTGCCGGATAGTTTGATTTTGATGGCTGATCAGAGCGGTAAAAAAATCCAGGATATAAATGTGGGAGACGAGATTTTGACATTTGATGAAAAGCGGATAGGTTTTTATAAAAAGGCAGTGGTCCAGGCTTTGCAAAGTTTTTATGTGAATGATTATATGGTAGTCAATCAAAAATTAAGACTGACTCCCAATCATCAGGTTTATTTAAATGGAGAGTTTAAATCGATAGCACAGGCCCAAAAAGGCGATCAGTTAATTCATGAGGGTAAGTTAGTTAGTATAGAATCTTTGGAATATACCAAGCTGGATCATCCGGTCAAGGTTTATAATTTTACAGTGAGCCCACATCATACTTATATAGTGGATGGTTACTTTGTGCATAATGAAGGTAAGGGAGATGCTGTAATGGAAATGGGTGATTTGAAGTCGAAAGCGCGTCAAAATTTTCAGGATGTGGCCTTTTTTGAAACTTTTTACTTAAGAAAGCAAAATTCACTCCTGCGCACTTTTGCTTTGCCAGATGATATTACAAGTTATAAAATGTTGGTTTCTGCTTTTAATAAGTCCCAATTTAGTACCGGTCTTATGGAGGAAGAAATTAGTATTTCTAAGGATTTAATAGTTGAGCCACTTTTTCCTACTAAAGTTAATTTGGGTGATAAGATAGATTTAGAATTTGGGGTTTATGGCAAGGATGCGGCGAAATTAACCAAGGCCTTTGTGCGTTTTAACGATAGACAAATTGATGTAGATTCTCCGAGTGATTTAAATAAATTTAATTATGAGTTTGCAAATCTTGGTAGGCTAGATTACATGCTGGCGGCAGAAGCTCCAGGCTCTTCAGATTATTATAAGGATCAGCTGTCTGTAATTGATCAAAGCTCGGTGGCTTTGTCGAATTGGCAAAGTGGCCAGAAATTGCCTAAAAATAAAATGGCTAAAATCTTGGTACAGGATAAATTTAGAAATTTTGTTTATTGGCAGGCCTTAGATTTGTATCAAGTTCTACAAGCTGCGGATCTTGTTTCTGGTTTAGAGTATGAGTTTGCGAGCCAAATCTTAGAAGCAATTGTTGCGAATCGTTCAGTAGGTGATATAGAGGCATTTTTGATTGAGGTTTTGGATGAGTTTGATACTGATTTGACTAGGAAGGAAGTTGAGTTTGTGGACCTTGAGGCTCCGTCGGTGAATGAAGCCAATATTATGGCCTTGGTGCAAGAGGCTAATCGCAGTCAGCCGGCAGATTTTGTAAGAGATCCGAGGTTATATTTAAAGGATGTGTCTGGAGTAAGTGATACTTATAAAGCGCTTTACTATATGTTAGCTGCGGATGCCGGAGTTTATTATTTTGAGGAAATTGAGCAATTGCAAGGACAGCCTTATTATTTTTTGGCGAAGTCTTATGTCTTGTATCAATATAATCAGTTGGCCTCGGCTTTTCGATTAAAGTATGAATTAATGGATGCAGACAGAGTGGCTTTTGCTCGGAATGGAGAAATGTTTTTAAATATTTATGATCCTCAGAGTTTTGATTTAGATTTAGAAGGACAAGATTTGTTTGTGTATTTTGCCAATTATGAAAGCTTGCAAGTCGATAAGTATCAAGCCATACAAAAAAAGATAAGTCGTGTGAGTGAGGATATATTTAGGGTGAGTTTTGATTTTTCAGAATATGCACGAGAAATTTTGGCTAGCAAAAACACTTATCGCTTAAAAGACGTTTTGCCAACTGGGTTTGAATTATTACCGGCTGAGAAGGGTAAGTCTGCACAGAGCAAATATTGTGCGGAATATGTTTATGAAAATGGCCGTGATATTGATGTGAGCTTGCGTAAGTATTATTATATAGGTAAAGAGCGCAAAGAATGTGATTTGCAGTTTGAGTACTTGATGCGAGCGAGTTTTACTGGTGAATTAGTTGTGCCGCCGGCAATTTTAGAATCTAAGCTGGCTTCTTACTATGCAAAGCCACAAACCGTGAGAGTAGATTAAATGCTGCAGTGTTTATGCGCCTAGACTTTGTTTTAGGCGTATAAGGCCTGAATTAGGGCTTGGGCGATTTCTTTGGGTTTTTGAATTTGGCCAAATTTAATTTGCTGGTCTATTTGGCACAATTTTTTTAGGCTAAGCTGGACTTTGCGTGGACTGAGCCTTTGGGCTAAGGAGGTGTTTTTTTGGATTACAAAGGGTTTTTCTTGAGTAATTAATTGATTTTGGATTTTGTGGAGGACGGTAAATTGCCAAATTATGAGGTGCCATAGTCCAAAAATATCACCTTGTTGTTTGACTACTTGGTGTATGGCTTGGATGCTTTTTTGGTTTTGGTTTTTGGCGTAGAGATCAAGGATTTGGAAGGCGCTGTTTTCGAGATTGAGGTGGGCGATTTTTTGATAATCTTGGAGTTGAATTGTTTTTTGTGGGCTGCAATTTAGGGCTTTGTGTGTTTCTTGGGCTAAAAGCAGGGGACGGGTTTGGAAGGAGGTGATAAGGTATTGAATTAAGTTAGCTGCAAATTGTTTTTGGCTTTTGGCTGTGATATCTACAATGATTTGTTTTAGGGCTTGTGGGTTAAGTTTGAATTCTTGGAGTTTTAGGTTGCTAGGTAGTTGCTTGGGCAGGCGCGGTAGTTTTGGGTCTTGGAGGATGAGTATGTTGTCTGTACAAATATCTGAGAAACTGGCTAGCAGGTCTTTGTGGTATTTTTTGCTGAGTACTAAATCTTGAATAATAATCAGCCTTTTGGGACTTAGCAGGCTGGGTGTTTTTAGGATTTGTAAGAATTCAGGTATTTTAGGAATTTCTGAGGCCTTAAAAAACTGCATGTCGGCAGTGTCTGGATTTTTGGCTTGAAAGGCTTTTTGCCAGCTATGAATTTTTGCTTGGATGGCATAGGCGTTGTTTCCGTAAAACCAAAATATATTGTGCATAAGCTTTTAGTTGCGGCTATTAAGTTCTTCATCAATTAAAAGTATGCGTTGCTCAATTTCTTCTAGTTGTGAGTTGGTTTGTAGAGTTGGATTTGTTTCTTGCGGAACGTTGGCCATGATCATATCTATTTCGGTTTCTACTTGCTCGCATATTTGCCGACTGTCGTGAATAGTGTCTCTGTGCAGACAGAGTTTTTGCAAGATGTCTGTGAGCGCTGAGCTACTTAATTTTGTGAGTTGCCACGAGAAGTATTGCTCGAAATCCTCAAGTATGTCGGGTGGTGGAATATCGTCTGTGAGTCCTTCTGTTTCGGATTTTTGGATGATTGTTTCTGGATCAAGATCGAATAAATCATTACCTTGTAATTCTAAAGATGTAGACTTGGTTGTTCTTTCTAATATTTTAAGTGCTTTTTGTAAATCCATATTTGTATTTTAATGGAGCACTAGAGAAAATGAAAAGCTAAA
>CAZFPD010000046.1:0-1496 GCA_964521035.1 uncultured Candidatus Peribacteria bacterium | reverse complement strand
CGAGGAGGGGCGGCGGCTGGCGCCGCCCCTCCCCAAGGATTTATCTAGCCTTGATATTAAAAATTTGTGGGTCATTAAATCCTGGAGGAGGATTAATTTGGACTCGGCCATCGTAAATAATGGTCAGTCTACCTTGGTTTATATTGATATCTCCGGTGTATGCAATATTTTTATACAGCTTTTCAATATCACCGATCAGAGTTCCTATAATGCTGATGCCACCTGTGTTTTTTCTCTCATTAAGTCTAATTTCACCATCATTTTTGAGGCTGACCAAAGTGGCTTGAATTGTATTCACATCTGGGTCGATTATAATATCGCCGTCTAGACTGACTATGGCAATTGGAGCATTTGCAGACTCGATGTCATCTGTAATGCTAATATCATCTTTAGCTAGGATTAAAATGGCTTTGTTTTGGTTAAATGTACCAGAAACTGATAAGTCAGAGTTTGTATGGAAGACGTTTTTTTCATCTGTCAGGTTTTCATTTCTGGCTGAGACTAAATTGGTTGGTTTTAATTCATTTCCAAGGTTCTTGATATTGGTGAATTTTTGCATGGAGTATTTAAGGGTGTCAATCATTCTCTTTTGTGAGAGCTGGCTTTCAAAGCTTAATTTGCTCGTAGTTTCACAGACCGCACTAGAAAGTTTTTCGATGCCTTGTTGTGAGCCAGTTTGAATGCTGGCGTGGCAGACTCGGTGTTCTGGTGCTTGGAGTTCATCTCCTTCACCGGTTTCGATAATATTTTGATTTTGTGCTTGTTCTTCTTGTACGAAGATTGGGCCTTGGGTGTTGGGTAGAGCTACTTTACATTGCGAGAGATCTATGGTGTTGAGATTGACTTCGCGATTGAATAGGATATCGCCAAAGCTACGAGTTACCAAATATGGGCAGAGCATGCGCACTTCTGCTAAGACTAGATCGTCAGTTTCTAGGACCTGGGCTATATTCCTGATATCTAATCCACAATTGCTTTGTCCGTTTGGATTGTCGCAGTAATCGTTTAGTTCTTGAAAGTCGTAGTAGGTGCGATAGTTGATTTGAAAGTTGTGACTGGTACCTGCTATCGCCGGAATTTCAAGGTTGAGGCCTGTGGCTAGATCGGAGGCGTTGAAAGGAATGTCATTAATGGTTCCGTCGGAATTGTTAATATTTATGTCGTTAACGTCTATGGTGGTACCGTCAGTGTTAATGCTGATAATATCTTGTAAGGTATATGAGATAAATTCACCTTCGATTTCTTCTGGTAAAGAACTAATTAATATACTGAAGTTTAATTGATAGTCTACAAAATCAATTTGGGTAATAACACTTTTGCTGGCGGTTTTAGTCAGAGTGGTTGTGATGTCTAGGGTTTCGTTTGTACGCAATGCATCAGTTGTAAGGTCTACACTACAATCTTCGGCAAAACCTTCGACTAGGAATTGGATTTTATCTGCTTGGTTTGGAGTTATTAAGGCCAAATTACGGCTTTGTAGGTTGTCGCTACCAATG
>CAZFPD010000045.1:0-7437 GCA_964521035.1 uncultured Candidatus Peribacteria bacterium | reverse complement strand
AGATATAATGAGCAGTTAACATTATTTGGTTATGCAAAATTCCCCAGAAAAAACACTCGCCTCGAAAAAATGCAGATGGAAGATCTAGAAAAAGATATAATGAGCAGTTAACATTATTTGGTTATGCAAAATTCCCCAGAAAAAACACTCGCCTCGAAAAAATGCAGATGGAAGATCTAGAAAAAGATATAATGAGCAGTTAACATTATTTGGTTATGCAAAATTCCCCAGAAAAAACAAGCGCTTTTGAAAAACAAATTGAAGGTTCAATTGAGCTTCAAATTAGTCAATTAGGTAAACTGGATACACAAAAATCAAAAGCACTCTCTGCTCTAAAAGCAAGCATTCTTGAGTCAATCAAGCAAGATCGCGAAGACAACGCTTTGACACCTGAGAAAGAGGAAAAATATTCTGCAGACTTACGACTGACAAAAGCTGAACTCAAACAAGTGTTTGAAGAGGTAAAAAAAGGCAATCAACAAATATTTTCCGAAAATGGGTTAGAAGATTTTTGGGAATTTATAAGCTTTATAGGACTTGATAATGATGAGGTTTCCTTTGCAGATTCTTTACAAGAAGTTACTGTCTTTGGCAAGAAAATCGAACTGGCTTTGCCACTTGGAATAAACGATCTTATTGCAAGGAATTTTAAAGCAGCAATTCAGCAAATTGAGAGTCGGACTGACTTAGAGCCATTCATTAAAGCAGGCCTAAAACTGATTCCTCGAGGTGGAATGAGGCTGGAATTCACAGTTCAAAAAGATGGTCAAGAAGTTCAATATTCAGCCACACCAGAACAAGTTTTAAGAATAGACCAAGCACCTCCGCCTGAGCAAATAAAAGAATGGACGCAAACAGAACTTAAAAGAAGAAATCTTGAGCGTAACTTCAGAGAGACATTACGAGCAGATAAAGCCTTGGGAAGTAGGCAACGATACAGAATTATGGATATGTTACATGGCGACGAAAAAAGGAGGGGTAGGCGAATTGATGGAGAAGAATTTAAAATCCCAGCAAAATATCAAACTATCATTGATCAAATAGAGGCTCTGCGTAAACAAGCACGAATTCTTAAAGAACAATGTTCCGTGCGAATGCTCTTTGATGAAGCAAGCGGAAAAGCAATAAGAGAAACAGGTGATCCACGATGTACGGCCAACTTTGCCTATGAATATTTAGCCCAAGATGGAAGTACTGAAACAAAAATTAGTTACGTTTCCGATATTAAATCTGAAGAAACTCAATATTTTCCAAATAGCAAACAAGCTCAAATAAAAAAGTACTTTCATGAAAATGGAAATACTAGCAGCACAACAACTTACCGACCAGATGGAGAATCACTTTCAGAGTCATCGTATCGTCAAGATGGAACACTTGAAACAAAGAGAAAGGGACAAAACGAAGATGTATATGACGAAAGTGGCACCAATATAATGTATATAAGGCGATGGCCAGCAGAAAATTCAGCCGATCAAGTTAAAACAGTTATGGTTGGAAAAAATGGAGAAAGTTTTGCGACATTAGACTTCATGCAGCAACAATCAGCAGAAATGTCTGAAGAGCAATATTTAGATTATTTAGCTGATAATCTTGATACGCCACAAAAACTCCACCTCTTTTTTGAGTTGTTTATGAGATATGTTTATGATAACCCTGACAAAGCTGGTGAGGAGCATTATACCCCATACCTGAAAGGTAGTGAGTATTGGCAGACGCCCAAAGAAACAATTAGCCGTATCAAAGAAGGAAAGATGCTTGGAGATTGTGACGATTATGCTGTGCTGGCAAAAGAGATTTTGAGAAGACAAGACAAGACATCCTATATATTGAGTATCCCAGATCACGCTATTTGTGTTTGGTTTGAAAAAAACACTCACGGAAATTGGGATGCCTATAGTCTAGGAACATATGGTCTTGATAAAAACGGAAACCGTCAGGGTAGCAAGCCAGTAGATCCTAAAAAAGCAAAAGGATATCCAACCCTGGAAGAAGCACTCAATTCCCTTATGGTTAAATACGATGAAACAGGGCGTGGAGTTGATACAAGTATTGATTATCGAATTATAAATGGAAAAGTAGAACTGGGTCATATTTCAGAAAAAGGAAAGAGGACTTTAGTAAGCGGAATCCCAGTTGAACTCCTTCCAAAGGAACATATAGTTGATCGATTGTTAGAAGCTCAAGGTCTTGCAGAAATTGGTGAATACGAGAAAGCAATAGAAGCGTATCACTCACTATTACAAATAGATCCTGATCATAATACTTTATACCACAAAGGCGTCGCCAATGCGATAATAATGTTATCTTCTCAATATGATCAATTTATAGCTGAAACAGAAATATTAGCATTTATCAGGCAATACCCGGATAGACCAGAGTACCATAATGCACTTGGCACACTATATAAGGATAATTTTAACGATGCGAATAAAGCACACGAGCAGTTTCTACTCGCAATTGAAAAAGGCTGTGAAAATCCATTACCATATATATATGCGTCGCTTTATTATTCAAACCAAAAGAACATTAATAAAGAAATTGAAGTCCTGGAGCTAATGATACAATCCTGTCCTGATATATTGCCAGAGCATCATGAGTTCTTAGCCATGGCTTATAAATATAGTAGGCGTCCAGATGGATTATTAAAAGCCATTCAAACATATAAAGAGATTATTAAAAACCATCCTAATGCAACATCGGCTAAAATACAACTTGCAAACCTGTACTACAAAACAGATCGCAATAAGAGCATAGAATTATTTGAAGAAATTATTAAGTCTAATCCAGCAGACCCTAAAATTTATGAAAAACTTGGAGACTTTTATGAATATAAAGATAGTGCTAAGGCTATTCAATATTTTCGTTTAGCCATTGAAAAAGGAAGTACTAGTCAGACGCCGTATATGGAAGTTGCAGATCAGTACGAGAGCAAGGGTCAGTTTGAGAAACAAGTGCAGGTCTTGGAATTGGCATTAACTAGAGTTCCAACAGGTGATCTTAATCAAGTGGTGTATCTGAACCTTGCCGAAGCTTATTCGAAAACAGGAAATATAGAAAAAGCCATTCAGACATATGAGTCTCGTCTAGGAAAAGATGTTAGAGTCGTTGAACCGTTGGCATATCTTTATTACAGTCATCAAAACGATCTTGATAAGGCAAGGCAAGTTTATTTCCGAAATGAACCTCAAGAGCTAAAAAACAACCCAGGTAATCCCAATCACCAGAAACGTTTGGCAGGATTTTATGAACTGCTCCTTGATAAAACATTTAAACAAAATTTTTCACGATTTGACACAAAATATCAAACCGGAGATAGTGATAAACCCATTAAAGTCAATCCTGAGTTTTTATCACAGTATCCAGATATTGCACTATTGCACTCGGAAAGAATTAAAGCCTTAACAAAAGTATGTCAAACCGAAGAAGCACGATACCATTATTTTAGGGATTTAGCCGAACTTTACCTGCAGCAAGGAAAAGGAGAATTAGCTATTCAAACCTTGCAAGCTGGATTGAAAAAGACCAAGGATTCGGGATTAAGATCATATTTAGCAGGATTATTGTTAGCTCAAGGCAACATTAACCAAGCTTTACAGGTATCAAATCCTAAGCCAGAAGGTTTTAGTAGAAGAGCATTTCGTGATCTTGATAGAGTAGCCCATAAAAATGGAGCTACCCAAGAATCAATAATAACATTTTACGATCAATTAATTGCACAAGATAACGCACCTTCATGGCTTTATCATAGTTATTTATCTTATTTGCGTGACGAGAATGTGTCAGAAAAGCTAAAAATCATAGTAGCTAAGGCAATCAAAAGATTCCCTAAAGAAAAAGAAGATTTGGAAGGTTACATTGAAAATTAAACGTATTTGGGATATTAGTAGATAATTTTTGTAAACAAAACACCAAGGCGGCAGTTGCTATTGCAGACCAGACTTTAGTGTTAGAGGGAGGTAAAATTATTTAAGTGGAGGCAAAGAGCTACTCTTGCATCCCAAGATCAAAAATATTTATTTAGGTGGGAGCCAATTGTATGTTATAGTAAAATTACTATATAAAGCTATGCTATGGGCCACAAAGCAACCCTAACCTTATTGGTGATTTTAGTACTTATCCTCACAGCCACCACCACCTTTTTTGCAACTCTGCATTTTCAAAAAGATTTACCAGATTGTATCATTCCAGAGGAAGAGTATGTGGGGCCACCTGAGGAGTCCACAGATTCTACCCTAAAAACTGAGGTGCAAGTTTCACAAGTGGCAGATTTGGCAGAGGAGAATGTGATTACCCAAGAGGCACTCCAAGACCTAAGGACAGTTTTAGAAACACAGCTGCCAGACTACGTAGCTCCCGTACAGCCAGACTATACGATACAGATAAATAGGCAAAATGGTCGGTATCTCAATGCAACTTTGCATAAGGCAGGAAAGTTTTTACCAAGCTTCCCAAGCTTTTATGGCTATCTTTCAGAAGAAGGCTGGCAGATTATTTTCAGCGGCCAAGACTCACCACCATGCAGCAAAATCAATGCCTTGAAATTTCCAAAAGACCTAGTGATTAATTGTTTGCCTGATTATTAAATTGAATCGAGAAGTGCCAATTAGCCTAATTATTGATTTGGCTCAGCCTATTTAAAAATTAAAGGCGCCCCACACTTAACATATATTTAAGCCTTAAGGGCACCTTAACTTGGATACTATCATTTCCTTTGTTGAAGCTTCTTTACATCCTCTCTCGTAACCTTAGTTTTGAGTATTCCAACAAATTGACCGAATTCTTTAAATTGACTTGGAAAAAAAAGTGTTGGTCGGCCGTCTGCAGGCCATAAGTACGAAAATTTTCCACCAAACAATTCTTGCACTTTTGGCATAGCTTTTGCTGCGTCCCTGGTTACGGGTTTTAGAGTCTGACCTGTTGCCACTTTAAGGAAGTCACTCACTGGGTCTGTACAATTCGTAAGGCTTGCTCCTGTAAGTGAATATGCCTTACCGTCATAATTTTTTACAAAATCCTGCATGGCTTTGGACTGAGCTTCTCGGGAAACAGATAAAGATAAAAAGCGAGCAGTAGAATTAGGGTGTTGATCTAAGAATTCTTTAACAGGAGTTATACCACATGCTGGAGGCCGGCAACCGGCAAAAAGCCATTCACCACCATCATAATACATAACTTCAACATGCCATTGAAAGGGAGCCTTATACCCAACAGCTTTCTCAGCGTTTGCAATTAACCGAGCATCCGCATCTGTATCGTTAAGGTTAGCCTCAAATAAGACCACATAAACAGTCGGATTGTCTGTGAAAAGACGGTCTACCTCCCACAACGAATTATTTCCATTGGAATGTGGATCATCAACAGGGTTTCCACTCGCAGTTGAAAGATTACCGAATACAGCCGTACACAGCATTGCTGTGTTCAGTACTAGCTTTCGAAGAACCCCACCCCCGAAAGAAGAAGGCTTTATTGCTTCAGCTAAGGTATTTATATTAGTTTTTGAAAGATTGTGATCCATATTATTATATTATGATTGTATATTATCCACCTCACGGTACAACACGTTACATAATTTGTCAAGCATATATTTCGAGTCACATGTAAATTTAAAAACATTCCCATAAGCCTCCAGGATTCACCACTAATAAATAGTTAATAACAATCCTTTATTTATTATCATTTATATTTAATGCGTTTGACAAAAACTACATAGTCACGTTAGTTTTTTGCTAATTTTAGATATGAGTAATCAAAAAATCAGAACAGTTGGGTGCGTCATAGAGTAGAGTGGAAAATTTTTACTTTTACATAAGAAGGCTGCCAAATCCCATGGAGCAACATGGGGGCTTAGCAGAGGTATTAGAGAAAACTGGATGTGGTCCCAATCCCTAAATAGCTTAGTTTGCATGTGGTTTTTTCAACATAAAAAACAATAAAGTAAAATGCTTGACAAATAATAAAAAGTGAATATAATATAGGTGTATATAACTTTCTAAAATGAGTAATCAACCAGGCATATATCCAGAAGTATTTAATGCTATAGTAGAAGCAGAAGATCCACAAATCAAAGCCGCTTTAGCATTAGTAATGCAAGGTGATGAGGGAGGACCAGTAGAACCTTCGGAATTATCAGCTAGGCTCAATGAACTTTTAAATACAGCCTTAGAAGCCCCAGACGGTGGTACGCTAGTAGGACTAGCGCCAGTAATACAAGCATTTGTAGCTGAACAAGTACAGACCAGCAATGATTTAGAACGTCAACTTCAAGAAAAAAAAGTTGAACTTAAGATCAGAAATTTTGTTTTAGGACTTATCGCCGTACCAACTATGACTATTGTAGTATTACAAGTGCTTGAGGATCTAGGCCTCATATAGAACTTTCAAAGCCATGGTTTGCAAAATCACAAACCATGGCAGAAAAAATTCTACTAAAGTTGAGCTGTATTATGTTTTCCTACAATTAACTCATATTTATTAAGCCACCAGAATCAAAGCGCTTGCATTTTATACAACAAATACATTTTCTAGACAAGGCTTAGCCTTTGCGGTATTATTTATTGGAACCTTCAGATATGCACGGGTTTGATCCGAAATAAGAACAATTCCTTTATTTTAACCTTATATCATATGTCAAAAACACTAGCTTGGCTCCTTCTGATTGAAGGAAGTCCTAAACGGGCATGCTGTGGTGCTAAATGTGCTTGCCCAAACAATCCACCAAAGCACTAAATATGATCATTGATAAACCACATTACTACGATGGGAGGCTCTACGACATCCTGTTTGAACGAGCCTTAAGAGAGGTGAGGGATATTATAGCCGGACAAATAGCAGCCGACAGCAAAGTCTTAGACATTGCCTGTGGCACAGGGTCCTTAGTTTTTGACCTTGCCGACAAATGCACGTTTGTAACTGGAGTGGAATTGTCCTCCAAAATGGTTGGGTATGCAAAAAAACGCCAGCAAGCAAATAGCAAACAAAATGTTACCTTCATTCACGGCAATGCTACAGATTTACCTCAGTATGCCCATCAGGAGTTTGATTATCTGACTATAGCAATGGCACTGCATGAAATGCCGCCCGAGCTCAGAGAGCAAGTGCTCCAGGAGGCAAAACGCATCGCAAAAAAAATAATTATTGCGGATTATATGGTTCCACAAGCGCTAAGCTTTGCGGGAATAAGAACTTACCTGGTTGAATTTCTAGCTGGACTAGAGCACTTCAAAGGATTTCAACACTTTCAAAACAACAATGGGATCGACCAACTATTACAAAATTGCCAGCTCTCTATCTGCCACGAGGCTATCAATCAAAAGCAAACTATAAGGGTGGTAGTAGCTAATTAATTAGCTTATCTCCTATCCTATCCAGCTACCAGGCTCTTGACAAAAAGTTGCGCATCAATCCCAGAATAAACCAAAAGCCTCACCTGAGGCTTTT
>CAZFPD010000044.1:5030-7453 GCA_964521035.1 uncultured Candidatus Peribacteria bacterium | reverse complement strand
GAGGCTTTCGGGAGTTTGTTGATTAAAGAAATGTCCGTTTTGTGGAGTGAGGATTTCTTGGGCACCGCCTTTGTTATAGGCGATCACGGGGCATCCATTGACCAGCGCGTCTAGGATAGTTATGCCAAAATCTTCTTCCTGTGGGAAAATTAGGGCTTTGGCATGTTGTAGGTAAGCGTCTCTGACTTTGTCACTAACGTGCCCGGTGATGCTTATATTTGGATTGCGAATTAGTTTTTGGAGTTGGGTTTTTTGTTCTCCGTCGCCAATAATAATTAACTTTTTGTTAAGTTTATTAAACGTTTTTATGATCAGGTCAAATCTTTTAAAACCTTTTAATCTGCCAAGGGCTACATAATAGGGCCCAGTTTGAATTTTGTTTAGGGGCTGATATTGACTATGACTGGCTGGATGGAGGAGGATGGATGGTTTTCGATAATATTTTTGAATTCTTTGTTGGACGGTGCGGGAATTGGCAATTATAAGATCAATATTTTGACTGGCGATAAAGTCTTGGCTTCTGAGTCTGAAGAGCAGTGGTTTTAGGAGTTTATAAAGGAATTTTGGCATGGAGCTTTCAAAATAGTCTTTTCTGTCACACCAGAGATAGCGTGTGGGATTGTGCATGTAGCAAATATGCATGGTTTGGGGATTGGTTTGGATGCACTTGGAAAGTGCCCAGTTGGAGTTGAGCACGATGTCATATTGGTCAAAATTAAAGTTTCTAAATAATGATGGCATTAAATAAAAAAACAATTTATAAATTTTATAAGAGTAAGGGATTTTTTGGATCCAGCTGGTTCGGATGTGATATTTTTTGAATTCTAGTAGATTTGGATTGTAAATGCTGGTGTAGATTTGCTTGGAATTGAGGCTTTGCAGTATGTCCAGTAGAACTTTTTCGGCTCCGCCAATTTTAACCAACCAATCTGTCACCACGGCTATTTTGAGTTTTTTCATTTAGTGTCTTAGGTGTATTCAGTGTATAATGCTATTGTTTAAAAATCTAGTTATGAATTTGTTGTATTTACTTTTATATTTTACGTTAGGCATTGGGATGTTGTTGCAAGGAGCCAATTTTTTGATAGATGGCTCTTTAAGTGTGGGCAGGCGTTTTAAAATTTCTTCGGTTGTTTTAGGATTGACGATAGTGGCTTTTGGGACTTCCGCCCCAGAACTTGCTATTAGTTTGCGTTCTGTGACTTCGGGTTTGTCTGAAATTGCTTTGGTAAGTATTTTTGCCTCTTCCATTATTAATATTTTTTTAGTCTTAGGGATAGCTAGTATATTTTTAAAGGTAGTTTTTACTAAGCGTATAGTTCGAAGTGAAATCCCTTTCAATATTTTGATTGCCTTAATCTTATTTTTACTCTTGAATGATTTTGGTTTTGAGTATTCGGTTTTGTCTCTAAGTGATGCCTTGATTTTATTGCTTTTATTTTTGGTATTTTTAAAATCAATTTTTGCTTACAAGCCTAGTTTTTTTGAGCGTGGTGTGAAAATCAAGGAGTTTGCCATCTTTCCTTCTGTTTTGATGATAATATCTGGGATAGCGGCTTTATTTTTAGGCTCGGATTTTTTATTAACTGCGATACGAGGTTTTTCTACTGAATTTGGCTTTTCTCATCGGGCTTTGTCTGCCAGTTTGGTGGCTTTTGGAACATCCTTGCCAGAGTTGTTCACTGCGATTATGGCCATTCACAAGCGCCATGCCGATTTATTATTAGGCAATTTGGTGGGTTCAAATATTTTCAACCTATGTTTTATTTTAGGTCTAAGTGCCTTAGTGAATCCGATAGCTTTTGATTTAGATATGAATGTGGATTTAGGATTTATGATTTTTTCTAAATTTGTTTTATTGTTTTGTTTATTAAGAAAGCCGCGCTTTGAATTAACTAAGGTGGATGGTTATTTTATGGTGAGTTTCCTGATAATTTATTTTGGAATTTTATTTTTGTATTAGATCGCTAGCTTTAGCTAGAAATATTTTGGCTAAATTGTTGTCTGGTTCCCGGGCTAATAAACGTTGGCTGATTTCTACAACTTTGTCATATCTTTGAGCTTGAAATTCGTCTCCCATGTATTCGTATATTACGTCTAATGAATCTTCGGATAATAAGCCTTTATATTTATCGGCTAGTTTGAATTTGAGTTGACCGATTTTTTGTTCTAGTAAGTAGTTTAGGAATATAAATCCTATAAAAATACTAGAAATGGCAAGTAGTATATTCAGGTTTTTTTGCATAGGAGTAGATACTAAGAAGTTAAATCCAGTATGCATAAGACAGGCTAAAACTACTCCGAAAAGGATGCGAGTACGTTTAAAGCTTTGGTAAGCGCCGGCTCGGATTTTTTGCCCAGTCCATTTTTTGAATTGGATAATGTCTTTGGAAAATTTGCTGAGTCCATAATAATAGGCTATG
>CAZFPD010000044.1:0-5020 GCA_964521035.1 uncultured Candidatus Peribacteria bacterium | reverse complement strand
ACACTAAATGACCGCAGACGGTAAGTAGAGAGCGTTGGGTAAAGAGGCTGAAAATAGCTTGTGGATCTCCCCCGCTGGTAGTTAGGTTCCTGTAAAAATAGACTATGTTTTCTCCGAAGGCAAAGGCTAATCCAGATAAAATACCAAATTTGAGCGAGTCGGCCATGGTTACAATGAATTCTGGATTACGCTTGTCTACGATATAGGTGATTAGAAATTTGACTATTTCTTCACTTGAGGCAAACCAGGCTATTTTAAAGAGTAGCCAGCTGTAGGCACCATATTGATTGATGACGTCATACAAGGCAGGCACAAAGTCTAGTGTTTGGTAGCTGCCAGTGATTGTTATGTAGGCCGTTTGGTAGCCTAGGATGACTATGGCTGTAATGCAGGCAAATAAAAAGACTCCAAAGTAGGTTTTGAAGTTTTCATCTCGTCTCCTGATAAAATATAAGCTCCAAAGTATAGCGGGAACTAGTGCTAATATGGTGCTTATAATGGTGTAGGAATTCATTAGATGTTTTTAGCTTCGTTGAGAGTTTGGGTCATAGGCACGATTTGATCAATCCCAACTACATTTAAAATATCTCTAACGTTAGGCTGGGCTTTGGCGAGAACTAACTTGGAGTTTTTGCTTTCTAATCGGCTGAAAAAATCTGCGATATAGCCAATGGACTTAGAATTTAGATAGCTTAGGCCTTCTAAATCTAGGATTACGCGTGAGTTTTCACTTGCTGAATCTATAAGTTTATAAACTTGTTCTGAAAAATTTACAACTGTAGATTCGTCTAGTTGTCCTTGTAGGATAACTATGTGAGTGTTTTGATCACTTTGGATTTGGATGTTTATTTCGGCCATGTTAATTTGATTAGATTGATAATTTTAAATGGGTTGGATCTTGCTGGTTGTCTTTTTGAAACTGGGGATCGTTGAGATATTTTTTGACGGTAACTTTGGTTCCGCCGTTTGGTCTATCTGTAATAGTTAATTCGTCTGTCCATTTATCTACTATGTAGGCGAGTCCTCTGCCTCGAATGCCGAGTTCTAATTGGGATTTTTTGGAGTTGGCCTGATAGGTTTGTTGGATTTTGTCCGCTATTTTCTCTGATGTTTTACCGTGGTCTTCTACGCTGATTTCGATTGAATTTTCTGGGTCTGAGACAAAGCTGATTAAGATATAATCATCTTTTTTGGATCCATGCTCAATTGCATTATTGCAGAGCTCATCGACTACGGATTGAAAACGGTAGGCCCATTGCTTGGAAAAATCAGTGGTGTTTTCTATCATTTTTAGTGTAAAATCTCTGATCCCAGACATAAAATAAGCATTGGTAGGTAGTTCGATTTTGATAACTACTGGTTTGGATTTGGATATTTGTTCTTGCATAAAACAATGTTTATCCTATTATTTTACCTTAAAAGTTCCGTTTTAGCAATTTTTATTTTAAAATAAGTTTATAATTATCAAATTTTGTTGCAACGCTTAATATATTTTTTAGTCTTGTCCTTGCTTTGTGGCATGTCGACTGTGATGGCTTTGAGTGTAAACCATGGTGTTTTATTTGAGAATGCGACTTTTCAATTTACTAGTTATGAGTCTGGGGTTTATGATGTGCATTTGCTACACCCCTCTAAGAAGGTATATCCTTTGGTTGATTATCAGGATGCCCAGTTTCACGTGGCTGTGTCTTATAAAATACCTAAAATTTATTTTAACAAGCCAGGAGAATATCAGTTGTTGGTTTATGATCAGCAGCAAAATTTGTTTCAATCTACATCCTTTGTGCTTTTGGCTGACGCTGTTGGTGGAGATCCAGCTAATTTAGATGAGCAGGAAGCTTTTGAGTTTGTAGACTTCCCTGATCAGATTGAGGTATTAGAGGATGTATCTTTTACTTTAAGAGCTTTAGATCAGACTGGCCAGTTGGACCCAAATTATTCAGGCCTAGTGCATTTTGAGGCTGAGGGTGATGGAAATGCTGAATTACCTACGGATTATCAGTTTGTGGAAACTGATGTGGGTGAGCATTTGTTTGCTTCAGGTTTGATGTTTAGTACTGCAGGTGTACATACACTAAAGGTATATGATGTAGATGATGAGACTTTGTTGGCAGAAATTGAAGTGCAGGTTACAGAGGATGCTCAGGATGCAGATGCAGATGTGCTTTTAGAAATTACAGAGCCAGATTTTGCTAGTTCAGATGAAAGTCAAATTAAGTTTGTAGGCAAGACCAACCCTGGCTTAGATGTGAAGTTATACGAAAACGATGTTTTGTTAGAGACATACCAGGCTGATGCTGCAGGCGTTTTTGATTTTTTATCTCCGGCTCTAGCTGACGGTGATTATAAGTTTAATTTGGTAGTGCAAGGTGTGAAATCAGATGATCTTAATATCAATATTAATGCCCAGGGCTTGAATTTGGAGAGTTTTGAATTGTCTAAATTTGAGTTGGCTTCTTCTGAGATTTTTTCTTTGGCTGGGTCTTTAAGTCAACAGGCTAGTTCAGTTACAGCTGTTATTAATGGTATAAAGACACCTTTAGTTTTGGATGGTTTGAATTTTTCGGGTCAAATTGCAGCACCTCTTTTAGTTGGTGAATATGAAATAGTGGTTTTGGTCGTGGATAACTTATTAAAGAATAACACTTTTAAATTAGATAAAAAGATAAAGGTTTTGGGTGAGGTTTTGGCCAGTGACGATTTTTCTACGGAAATTCAGACTGCACGATCTGCCGCACAGAGTGGGGTGAATTATTCTGATGAGATTGTTTTAGATTCAATTCTCGAAACTCCAAATAGCGTTCGTGATTTGATTGCAATCAGCGGTGATAGAACGATTACTGTTAAATTTAACCATGCTAGTGATAATACTGGTATAGCATTTTATCAAGTTATGTATGGAACTACTGCTGATAATTTGAATATTAAAATCGATACAAAGGGCCCAGTGAATGAATGGTTTATCCCTGATTTGACCAACGAAGTAGAGTATTTCTTTCAGGTGCAGGCTATAGATTTGGATGGCAATACTGGACAGAAGAGTTCCGTTATTTCGGCCATTGCAGGTAGGCCGGATTCAACCAGTGTATATGGAACTGCGGGAACTATTACTTATAGTTCTTCAGATGTAGGGCCTAGTGCCTATGTGGCTTTAATGATAGCTATGGTGGTGGCATTTTGGGGAAGGATTAAAAAGATTGTTTTCTATATCTGGTCTTAATTTATGGTTTTAGCTTTGATGGACTAGTATTTTAGCTTGATTGAGAAACCGCAGCCCGCTTTTTCCAAGTAGCATTTGAATTTCTGCTTCGGTGAATTGACTAAATTGCTCTACAGTCTTAATTCCGTAGCTTTTGAGTGCACGAGTGGTGTGTCTGCCTAGGCCATTGATGTATTGAATACTCATAATGTTATGTTAAATGTAATTTCAGTATAGGTGAGTGTGCGCTCACCGTCAAGTCTCGTTGTAATTTTTTTGATTGTTTTTTGGTTTTTTACCTGTATAATCAGAAAGTTAGCTATTTACAAATGTTTGAATTCCTCAGTTTATTCGTAGTTTACTTGTCTAAAATTTTTATTTTTGCATTGTTTGCACGGATTATTTTATCTTGGTTTAATCCTCGACCTAATGCCTTGTATTATTTTTTGATAGATGTTACGGATCCACTTTTAAAATTTTGTAAAAATATTTTGCCGCCCATAGGTTTTATAGATTTTTCACCAATTATTGCCTTCCTTTTAGTGGATATTTGTACTAAGATTGTATTGAGCTTATTGCGATTAATTTTTTTGTAGATGTATATTTATGATTCTTTAACTCAAACTAAAAGGTTATTAAAATCTTCTGGGAGAGTTAATATGTATTATTGTGGTCCAACTGTTTATGGTGATATCCATTTGGGTAATGCCTTATCCGTAGTTAGAGCAGATTTAATCCGTCGTTACTTGTCTTATAAGGCCTACGATGTGTTTTTTGTGGCTAATTGGACTGATGTAGATGATAAGATGATAGATAGGGCGGCTATATTAAAAATCTCGGTTTCAGAGCTAGCTGAGCAGGTGATTCCGCAAGTTTTAGATGTATATAAGAGATTAAAAGTTTTGGACGTAGATTTGCGTATTTTTGCAACAGAGTCTATAGAAGAAATTTTATTTATGATTAGGTCTTTGTTAGCCAAGGATGCGGCTTATAAAATTGAGGATGGTATATATTTTGATATAGCCAAGTTTCCGGATTATGGTAAATTATCTCATCAGAATTTGCAGGAATTAAAGGATGGAGCTAGAGTTGATGTGAATCCTTTGAAGCGTAATGTCCAGGATTTTTGCCTTTGGAAGTTTGCGAAGCCAAATGAGCCAGTTTTTACTGATTCTAAGGGTGTTGTTCCAGATGGCAGGCCCGGTTGGCACATAGAATGTAGTGCCATGAATTATAAGGCTTTTGGCGATGATTTGGTTGACATCCATTTAGGTGGAATAGATTTGAAATTTCCTCATCATGAATGTGAGACTGCCCTGAGTGAAATGTGTTTTGAGAGACCCTTTGTAGATTTTTGGTGTCATAATGGATATTTGTTAATAGATGGTGAGAAAATGTCTAAATCCTTAAATAATTTTAAGTATGCCAAGGATTTGTTTACAGAATTTAGTCCTTTAGATGTCCGATATTTTTCATTAGCAACTCATTATAGAGCACCGCTGGAATTTACTTTGCAGGCTATCCAGGCTGCGGTTAATGCTAGATATCGCTTACAGAATTTTTATAATTTTATTTTTAAATATAAGGATTTTCATTCAGAGGAGCAAGCGATAGATGAGCTGGTTGAAACAGCTTATTTAGATTTTGAAAAGGCCATGGATGATGATTTCCAGATTTCGCAGGCTTTAGCTGTATTGTTTGATTTTAGTCATCAGATTTATGCTTTAGATGCTTTGTCGGAGCAAAATATAGAGTTGATTAAGGAATTTTTGACCAAGATTAATTCAGTTTTGGCAATTTTTAAGACAGATTTGGTTGTTT
>CAZFPD010000043.1:4144-7532 GCA_964521035.1 uncultured Candidatus Peribacteria bacterium | reverse complement strand
ATTTTCGAATTTGATCCCATCAACAAAAACGCTCCAAGTCAAAGAAGAGGCCGCGGAAGCTTTAGAGGCAAACGCAGCGGTGGTGGTGGTGGCGGCGGGCGCTACAAAGGACCAAGAAGAGACAGAAGCTCACATTCCAAAGGCAAATTTAACAAAAACAAAAAACGCAATAATTAATATGTACATAAACCTTAAGGTCCTTCCCAACTCCTCTATTCAAAAATTAACTCAACTCAAAGAGCTTTACTATAAAGCCAAACTTATATCTCAACCCGAAAAAAATAAGGCCAACCAAGAACTCATCGCCCTACTTAGCAAACATTTTCAGGTTCCCAAAACTCACATCAAAATACTCTCTGGTCACCGATCCACCGAGAAACTCATTAAAATAGAAAAAGGCCAGTCCTAAAACTGGCCTCAATTTCATCTAGCAAAACCAAACTACATCACAGACATCACATTATAAATAGCCTGGGCAACCTCACCACGAGTTAGCAAATCACCGCCGGCAAATTTATCTCCTAAATCTGGATACATATTGTATTTTTTAGCTGCTCCAAGATATTTATAGTACCAATCATCTTCTGAAACATCGGCGTAAGATCCATCATAGTCCCCTTCTAGATCAAAGGTTTCGGCTATTATCTTCATTAGTTCTGCTCTGTTTACAGAATCTGCTGGCCTGAAAGTTCCATCTGGGTCACCATTGATGATACCCTTTTCCGCACAGCCAATCACGTATTTCACATACCATTGACCTTCTAACACATCTCTAAACTTACCATTATTTTTTAAATCATCTACCTCTCCATACTTAGCTAAATATAGAAATTTAGAAGCCTCCGCCCGATTCACCTGCTGATCGGACCTGAAAGTTCCATCCTTATAACCTCCAATCACTCCTTCGTTATACAAATAAGTTGCAGCTCTTCCAATTGTAGAATCCATTCCTATATCTGTAAAAGGTGAATCTGCTGTTAGAACTATATCTTCATATTCTACTTCATTTTCTGTGGCATCACCCATAGCTTCTTGCTCTAATTCAGCTGCGGCCTCTACTAATTCTGTGCCCTCATCTGAACCAACTGCTTCCAACAATTCTGCTTCTTCTCGCAATTCATGGGCTCTCATCTTCTTCAAGCGAACTATCATAGAATGAGCCTGAGCCCGCAATTTACGTGCTTCTGCCCTTAATCGCTTGGCCTGCTTCTCATATTTCGTGATAAGATCTAAGGATTCCTCTCTTTCTGCTTTTTCCATCCAACGATCTGCTTTTTTCATCAAATAATCAGCCTTCCTTAATTTAAGCTCTATTAAAGCTTTAACCCTCTTCAGTTTCGAGTTATACACATCCTGCCTTTTTTCTTTCAGATTTTTAATATGCGCTTTAGCTCTTTTTTTAATTTGAGCCGTCATTTTCTTAGCATGCTTCTTCTTTAATCTCTTATATCCAACCAAAGCATCTCGAATAGCCAATTTCTTTTTATAAGAAGGATGATAAGCTCTCTCTAGCGCTTGTAATCTCTTATTTATTTTCTTCAGCTCTGAATCAATATCCCCAGCAGCAGTATCATCAGTATCATCAGTATCATCAGTATCATCAGTATCATCAGTATCATCAGAATCAGTGTCCATGTCGTCATCATCATAAGAGTCATCACCGTTCATATCATCAGAATCAGTGTCCATGTCATCATCATCATAAGAGTCATCATCTACTGGTTCGGCCTGAGTAGAATGACTGTCATAAGTCACCTCATCCCCATCTTCATTACTACCGTCTTCTTGCGCAACAGTGCCATCTTCGTCCTCATCTGCCTGCACTTCTGGCTGTCCATCATGCTGAGATGGACCTGGATCTTCCTGTACAGTATTATCAGAACCAGCTTGTCCATACATAGGTAAACCCGGACCCACAGGCACAGTTATCACAGCAGAAGCCTTGGAAGTTCTATAATATCTACTATAAACTCCCGCAGTTTGGGCCGCCTGCGCCACTCTTACATAGTAAGTTCCGGCATAAGAAATAGGATAAGACAATTCGTGATAATTACTACGCGTAGTAGGTTTTGCTACATAATAAGGCTCGTCTAATTCCTCTCCAAAGTCCATATCACGTTTTACAAAAATAGCATAGCCAGAGTAATTACCTGGCTTCTTCAAGAAACGTAAATTTAAATTATTTCCATCCACTGTAACTCGTGGAGCTCGCAAAGCATAAGTCACATTCGCTCTAGCCTCAGGAGAAGATTTTGAGCCAACCCTAATCGTACCATTCTCCATTCGCGCCAACTTCATTCTCAAATAATAATTACCATTCTTCAGATTAGAAAAAGTGTAATAGTTATCATCACTAGCCGAAATATAAATTGGAGTCACAGGATAAGCACCATTTCTATATGCTGTATCTCCTGGAGCAAAACGGCCTTCCTTTAAAAACAAGGCATAACCTGTATAGTTATCCATGTCATAATAGGAACGGAAATTCACAGTCAGATCATCCTCCTGTAAATCAACTTCTAATGCACATAATGAGTAAGACTGCCTACACTCACTATTGTGGGTACTAGCTATAGCAGGAACGATGCTTTGGGCCATTAAAGCCAAAATAGTTAGCATCGAGATTCCCAACTTAGCCATATATCTTTGATAAGACATAAAATTTGGTTAAAAACATCCTTATTATACATCAATTTCCAAAAAATTCATTTGACAAGCCCAGCAAACTCCTTGATTATAAAGACATGAACCAGACTATTCAAACCACTCAAGCCAAAAAACACCTCGGACAAAATTTTCTAACTAATCCAGAAATTATTGACTCTATTATTCAAGCTGCTCAAATCCAAGCCGACGATTTTGTAGTAGAAATAGGACCAGGTACAGGCAATCTAACCCGAGCCATACACCAAAAAACCTCTCATTATCTAGGGATAGAAACTGACAAATCCTTCCAAAATCATCTCAAACAATTTAATGTCACTTATCAAGACGCCCTCCAGTTTGATAAATCTAAACTTCCTAAAAAATATAAAATTCTAGCCAATATCCCCTATTATATTAGCTCTCCTCTCATAAATTATTATTTAAAGGATTGCTTCATCAATAGTTTTAACCAAGCCCAAAGCCTAACCTTAATGCTGCAAAAAGAGGTAGCCAATAAAATTCTCGATACCAAGAAAAAATCCATCCTTTCCATTCAAGTGGAAGCCTTTGGAAAAGCCCAAAAAATCTGTGATGTAGACAAAAGCAACTTTGTACCAGTGCCCAAGGTTGATTCCAGCGTTTTGCATATCCAAATCAAACCAAAATGGGAGTTTGACACACCCCCTCAAATCTTCTTTCAAAAACTCAAAACATAGACAGTACTTGGGCAAACGGCCCCTGG
>CAZFPD010000043.1:0-4134 GCA_964521035.1 uncultured Candidatus Peribacteria bacterium | reverse complement strand
TATTCGCCAGCAAACGAAAAACCATAAAAAACAACCTCAAAGCCTTTCCTAAAGCCAATATCACCCATCCAAAAATCCAAGACTTTCTTGGCCGCCGCGCCGAAAGTTTAAGCCTTCAAGAACTAGACCAAATCTGCTACAATCTAGTTATCTAAATTAAACTCATGGAATATATTTGCCTTGATATAGAATGTACCGGACTGGACAATAAAAACGACCAAATTATCGAAATTGCAGCCGCCAAATTCAGCGACAATCAAATCATCGAACAATGGCAGTCTTTTATTGCACACGAGGTACCTATCCCCGAAAACATCCAAATTCTTACCGGAATAACTCCCGACATGACCCAAGGAGCGCCCAGCCTACAATCTGTACAAGCAGAACTGCAAGCATTTATAGGAGACCGGCCTATTATCGGTCATAACATTAATTTTGATTTAGATTTTCTGGACCAAAACCAAATTACCCTCAAAAACCTACGCGTCGACACTCTACCGCTCAGTGAAATGGTTCTCTGCGCACAAAGTTATTCACTGGAAATGCTTTCTAAAAATTTTAATCAGCAATATTACCCATCCCATAGAGCTCTAGATGATGTACTTGCCAATATAGAATTATTTTGGACTATCCAAAAACAGTTTCAGCAATTAAAAGCGCATAATCAAAACCTACTGCATTTAGTATTAGATCGTGAAGACTCCCTCCAAAATATCATCCTCCAACAACTAGCTCCAGCATCAAAGGAACCCATCGCAAAATCAACATACCAATTAGACCAATTTCAACCTTCTGCCCAAACTAATCAGCAAGCGTCTAGTCCTCAGTGCATATCCCAAATACCAGCCCAAATACCTTCCACTCTTTTTGTATTGGATCCGCACCAAATCCACAACTTTAAGCAACATTCTGCCCAACTAATTCATTCCGAAAACAGTCTGATTAGCCAAGACCTCTTTCTAAGCCAGCATCACCTACACCAAGACTGGATCCTCAAAGCCAAAATTGCTACTAAGTTGAATCCTAAAGCTCCCTGCTACATTCCAGATCTACAACTCAGAAATGCCGAATTCAACGAAGTTCATCACTACACCGAAGCTGGCTTTCAAATCGAAACAGCCCAAAATTATAAAATTAACTACCACAATTTTTTTAAACTCATTAAAAACGGAATTTACCCTAAAGTCGAAAATACAATTATATATGACGAACCGTATTTTGTGGAAGAATTCATCAAATCCCAAGAACACCATCTTTATCCAAAAGAAATCCAAAATTCAGAACTTCAAACAGCCTTCCAGCAATTTGTGAGTCAAAATTTTGATCAAAGCAGTTATTTTATCAGCCATCACCTAGTTAACGATCTCTTTCTCAAAAATCACCAAGACTTGGTAAATATGATTCAAGCCTGTCTCACAAATCAAAAACTAGCACTCTCAGACCTCGCCAATTACTTAATCAGCATTTGTGTATCTAAACACAAGTCTGCCAGCATCAAACTCATAGATAAAAGCCTCAAACTCAACCGTCTAGCCATTTACAACTTAATCCCGAGCAAATTTGAAATTTATAAACCTGCCATTCTGAATCCCCTCAACCTCAAAATCATCAAACACAACGATGAATACCAAGACATTCTTGCGCATTTCATGCCGGACATCCAAAAACTCCAAAATCAAGAAGGCCTCTTAATACTCTCCACTAACCTCAATCAAATTAAAAGCATTTATTGCGAACTCCATCAAACACTCAAAAACAACAATTATACCCTGTTAGGACAAAACCAAAGCGGCTCTAAATCCAAAATCCTAGAAACTATAGCTAACAATCAAAAACCCTATATTCTCATTTGCACCCACCATTTCTTCGCCAAATTTAAACCCGAATTAACAAATCTAAAAGCTGCCTTTTTGAGCAAACTACCCATAGGATTACCGCACCACTATTATTATAATTACCTCAAAGAGCAAGACAAAAACAGCTTCCTCAATCTGACTCTACCGCATTGTGCCTATACAATCAGCCAACTTGCAGAACAATTACATCATCTCCACCAACTCGACACCCTCACGCTCCTAGATGACCGCATGCAAAGCACTTCCTGGGGACAACACATCTACACCAAACTCCCAGATTATATTCATGTAACTTAGTGTGTCTCTAAGATTTTTACATGTAATTGCACCAAAGCCTCACGCACAACCTCCACAATCACCGGGTGCGCAAATACCATGCGCCGCAAATCCGAAACCTTCATTTTTTGCATAATAGGAATAGTTAACATATGCATCAGCTCTGTCGCCTGATCTCCTATTACATGCACGCCCAAAAGAGTGCCATAACAATCTGCAATTAATTTAATAAAACCCTGAGTCTCAGATTTGATCTGGGCCTTAGCATTCGCCAAATAAGGCACCTTAACCACTAAATATTCTATGTGTTTCTGCTGACATTCCTTTTCAGATAAACCACAAGTTCCCACTTCTGGGTAAGTAAACACCGGATCCGGAAAAATCGTATAATCCACCATATAATAATCTGCGTACTCCTCTAAAATATGATGAGCTACAAAAAGCCCTTCTCTTTCCGCTCCATAAGCACTGCCAGACAAACCGATGGCATCACCTATCGCATAAATATGTTCTAACGAAGTCTCTAAATTGTCATTAACCTTTACTCTCCCACGATCTAAATCTAAGCTTAGAGCCTCAAAAAACTTTGTATAGGGCACAACTCCAATAGCACTCATTACATATTCATATTCGCCCTGCTCGCCATTCGAAAATTCTACCTTAAGCAATGCCCCAGAACCATCTATATTTTGAATAGTCGTATTAGTCAAAATCTTCATCCCTCGCCTTTGATAAATCTTGGCCAACTCATTTCCCAAATCTGCATCCGAATAACTCAACATATGTGGCGCCATATCCACTATAGTCACCTTAGTACCAAAAGTTTCGAAATACGTTGCAAACTCAGTTCCCACCGGTCCTCCTCCAACTATCAGCATAGAAGCTGGAATTTTTGCTAATTTAAAAATATTATCCGAAATTAAAAACCGCGGGTCATCATCTAAAAACCCTGGGAATTTACGGGCTGAACCACCTGTTGCTAGCACGAAATTATCCGCAGTGTATTGCTGTTCTGCCACGCTAATAGTCTTAGCATCCTGAAACACCGCCTCCCCTTGAATTACTTCCACTCCATCCGTTTGTAAGAAATAAGCTACTCCCTTGCGCAATTTATGCATAATTTCTGAGCGCTTGGCAACCATGCGCTCAAAATCATATTCCAACTTATTTTCAAAAATCTTAATTCCATAATCATCAAGATGGCGGGCATGTCTATACATCTCTGCCGAATACAACATAGTCTTAGCCGGGATACATCCTCGATTCAAACAAGTACCTCCCAAATCCCTGGCCTCAACGATAGCAACCTTTTTCTTATTCCTGGCTAAAATCCGGGCACATTCTAAACCTCCCGGGCCGGCGCCTATTACAATAGTATCAAAGTGATTCATATATAGATTTAACTTTCATAAAAATTATAACAGAAAACGCCAGAAAAAAAACTCCAATCCCAAACTAGCCCTCTAACACATCAACCACACGACTGGCAATTAACCGGACCGCAGTTTCCCTGCGCAGTTCCCTTGGTATATCCTTTTCGTACTCTTCATTTAACCAAGGTATCAAAGACTGAGTCAGATACCTATTAGAAAAACCCTCTTTTTCCGCCAAGCGGTTCATCAATTCAGTATATGTCTCCTCTGGATTCATAACTCGAAAACCATAATGTATAGCCAGATACTCTTCTGCAGTTTGCGGCCGCGCATTAATAGACTCAGTTGTAGCTCCAGTCTCTTGATCAGAACTATCAGCATGGCCCAAATACAAAACACCTGTGTCATTTGACATTTTCGTGGGGTTAAAACAATATTTTAGCAAAGTCCAATCTGAATGCAAGAGTATTTTCAATATTTAAAATTCCAAGCGTCGGTAAAAAATTTATCCAAAAACATATGCTTAGCACTGGTCTTTATTTCCTCTGTTAAATCCAAGATTTCAGGGTCAAACTCTTGCAATCGTTTCGCAATAAATTCTATCATGAAATCTCTTAACTCCTCAAAGG
>CAZFPD010000042.1:4862-7625 GCA_964521035.1 uncultured Candidatus Peribacteria bacterium | reverse complement strand
CTTGTGCAATTTTGTTTGCAAAAAAACCACATAATTTTTTGAATATATTTCTCCGGATCTTTCCAGTTTTTTGCCTTCTGTTTTTGCTAGCCCGAAAATTATGCAATTTTAAGAAATTAAAATAAATCATTCTACCTTGCCAAAGTACCAAAAATCAATATAATAGTAAAGAGAATAATTGTATAAAATGTCTTTAGTATTATTTGTTCTTGCCATAGTCGTCACATTGCTTTCCCAGGCCTATTTAAGAATCACTTTTTCTAAGTATAAAAAGCTTGCCAATGCCAAGCAATTATCCGGTAATCAAGTAGCTAGCAGCATCTTAAAGTCTGAGGGTTTATCTCAAATTGACCTACATGAGTCCCCGGCCAAAATGTCCGATCATTATGATCCCATTAATAAAAAGGTTGGGCTGTCCTCCGAAATATTCAAGGACCGAAGTTTATTGTCTTTGGCGGTAGCCGCACACGAAGTTGGGCATGCCATTCAAGATAGAGATGCCTACGCCCTATTAAGGCTGCGAGGAAGCATGTTTCCTCTAGTCAATATCGCCTCCTTTCTGGCGCCCCTTATCATCATAGTTTCCTTTTTTGCCCAATCACTAGACTTATTATATTTAGGCATAGGATTTTTGTCATTGACAGTCGTATTTGCCCTAATCACCCTGCCGGTGGAGATTGATGCTTCTAGAAGAGCTATGGTCCTTATTCGAAGACATAATCTAGCCACCAACTCAGAAATGATAATAGTTAAAAAAATCCTTACAGCTGCCGCTCTAACCTATGTCGCCGCCGCCGCAGTTGCTTTACTAGAACTTTTAAGGTATATTTTGATAGCTCGAGCTAACGACTAAAAACGATTAAATATGTACTTTGTTATTCCTTTTATACTTGCCTTTCTAGCTTGTTATCTAGTTAAAAAACAGGGTCTTTCTAAAAAAGCTCAAGTTTTGGAGGCTGCCAGAGCCAAGGTTTTTAAAATCGACCAGGCCAAAGAAGAGTTAGAAAAAAAATTCAAAATTAATCTTGAAGACATTCAAACGGATTTCGATTCCATTTATTCTACCATCGACCTACAAATCAAGGAGTACGAGGATCGCCACCAAAAAAGATCCACAAGACTAGAGGTCTTGCAATCCAAGCTCAGCCAAACGCAAACAGACATTAGCAACTTAGAGGCTAGCCATGCAGAGAAAAGCCAGTCCCTGATCCAAGAACTCGAAAAGCTCTGCAAGACTTCCAGTGACAAGATTTTGCAGGAAATCAAAAAAACCTTTGCGCTTACTGTTCAGAGGTTTTCCGAAAAAAACCTGCAAAACAACATCAAGCAGTATCAGCGACAGGCTGCTCGCGTTTCTCGCGAGCTTATTAAGGAATCCATGCAGATCTTTGATATGGAAAGTTCGGTCGACCGACTATCTAAATTCCTGGATTTTTCTAAAAAACAATTTAAAAATGCCACGCAAAACGAATCCCAGTATTTAGATCAGATTGCCCAAAAACTCGATGTCACAATTGAAGCAGTAGAAGATTCTCAAACGATCAAAGTCTCTGGATTTATGTTGTGGAGACAAGAAGTCGCCAAAGTTTTGGTCCAGAAGTTGGCGGAAAAGCCCAGGGTTTCTACTGAGGAATTAGACAAGTTAATCGAGTTAGAAAGCCAAAGATTTGATGAAAAACTCACACGACTTGGAAGCAAAATAGCCAAAAAAATCCAAATTGAACAAGACGACAAGCAATTTTTAAAATTACTAGGTAGGATGAAATTCAGAACCTCTTACGGTCAAAACATACTCTATCACTCCTTTGAAGTTGGTTTTTTCTGCCAATATTTAGCCTCTCAGATCCAAGAGGACCCGCGCATGGCATTTTTAGCCGGCTTTTTCCACGACTTCGGGAAAACAGTAGATCAGGAGCAAGGAGGAAGCCACGATCTTTTGGGCGCCGAATTATTAGAGCAGTTTGGTTTTGACTATCAGATCTATCATCCGGCGCACTCCCATCATTATTTGATTCCAATTGAAACTATAATCGGCGAACTGGTAGTGGTGGCAGATAAAATTTCTTCCTCTCGCCAAGGAGCCCGCTCAGAAAGTGCAGAAATGTATTATGAAAGAGTGGCCGGCCTAGAAAAAATCGCCAAATCTCACCCAGAAATCAACAAGGGTTTTGCCCTATCTGCAGCTCGCGAACTCCGCTGCCTCCTCGATGCCAAAAAGACCACAGACCAAAGCATGCCAGAACTGGCCGAAAATATTGCCCAGGAAATTCAAGATGAATTAGTTTACCCAGGCAAAATCAAAGTCAACTTGATTCGCAGCGTAGATTCGGTAGAATATGCTAACAAGACCACTAAAAAGTAAATATGAGCCAAGACGAACCAAATAAATCCTCCGGACTGCTATCTTTGATAGTGGGAGCGGCCATTGGATCAGTTATAGGAGCTGGCCTAGCCCCAGACAAGGGAGAAAAAACCAGATCTAAACTCAAAAAAGGTCTTTCTAAATTAATCAAATCACTTACCAAGGAATGATCAGATATCTTGCCCCCGCCCTTATTATATTGCTCTTTATCCCTTTGCCACTCAAGGGATTTTTAAGGTTGGACTTTAGCTTGCCAAACTTCAAAATTGAGCGCTACCTTAAAACGCAAGACTTTGCCAGTACCCTACCAGACATTCAGCTAGAGGATGGCCAGGCTATTCGCCTAAGCAGTTTGCCCTTAGATTTTCAAAGCAGTCTTCACAAGCATAGCTACACCCAAA
>CAZFPD010000042.1:0-4852 GCA_964521035.1 uncultured Candidatus Peribacteria bacterium | reverse complement strand
GCAGGTATAGCTACCAAAAAAAACCCAACCTAGTCCAACTTATCCAAGACAGCTTACAAAATAAGCCCGTGCGCCTAGTTATGCCCCAAGACCTCAAGCTCTGGAGCCTACATCCAAGCAATAACAATCATCAGCTCCCAGCACAGCAGGCCCTCAAAATATTGAGAAGCTACTTTCTGAATCCCACCCAAGTCATAGCTCTAGAGGCTCAAGCCGCGCCCCAGTCTAAACCAGCAGGGTATGCCCAAGATCAAAACCTCAGCTTTTATTATCAGGGCAAGTCCCGAGAGATCCCCTTTCAATTATTAAAACCATATTTTTTCCAGAATCTGGAAGGCAGACAGACTTTAAATTATCAGGGCTTGCAAAAACTGCATCAAATTCTACGCCTACCTTTTGCTATACAAGACAAGGTGAGCATTAGCCTGGAACCTTTAACAATCCAGCATAGTTTTCCGCACCAGATCATTGATCATGCCCAACTCAGCCGGGACCTAACGGCTCAAAAAACCGATATTCAACTCAGCTTCCTAAGGCCCTACACCTTTGTGCAGAGTACCGACCCACGTTTTAGTTATCAGGCCAGCTCCATCAAAACTAGCTTTTATGGATCTTCAGCTAGCCGCAAGCATAATATCCAAACGGGAGCCCAGACCCTAAAAGCTTTCATCTTACCTAGCCAGGGGGAATTTTCTTTTAATCAGGCCGTGGGGAAGGTCTCAGCCCAAAGTGGGTACCAAAAGGGCCTGGTGATTACCTCACGAGGAATAGTATCGGAATATGGTGGAGGGCTTTGCCAAGTCGCCACAAGCTTCTACAGAGCTGCCCTAATCAACGGTATGCACATTCAAGAAAGGCATCCTCACTCCCACGCCGTATCTTATTATGCCCAAGAACTAGGGCATGGACTAGATGCAGCAATTTACGAAGGTTTCAAGGATTTACGCTTTCAAAACCGGAGCACGCAAGATTTAATTTTCGAAGCCATCTATCACGATAACGAACTGCAAATTAATACTTATGGCCAAACTCCAAAAATCTATGATTTCAGAAATTATCAAAGTTTTAATCGCCATTCAGCTCCACCTACAAAATACATCTATGACACTCAAAGCACGGCACCAGAAGTTGTTCAAGAAGCCATTAATGGTTTTGAAACCACTTGGGAGCTACATATCCCAGGCGCTTCTCAAAAAATATACAGTCAGTATCAGGCCAAGCCAAAGATTATTAAGACAGCGGCGATTCCTTAGAGGCAATTTTAATTTCTCTTAATTTTTCCTTAGCTCGTTTTGAGTAGGGTTTTTCATCCATGTAAGTTGTGATATAAGCCTTAGCCTCATCGTAGGCTTCAATTTTGATTAAAAGATCAGCGATAAAAAAGTATAAGTCTGTATTTTTAGGATTCAACTCCAAGGCCTTAGAAAATGCATTCACGGCATCTTTATAGTTTTCCAGATCCACACAAACTTGTCCTAAACTCAAATATCGGCTTTCCTTAGTCTCGAGCTGAATAGCTTGCTCGTAAGCTTGTTTAGCAAATTTCAATTTAGATTGATTGTACAAAGACAGGCCTAAGTTACTATAAAACAGGGCATTTTTAGGAGAGATTTCAATCAGCCGCAAAAAGACAGCTTCCGCCTTAATAAACTTCCCTCTTTTCAAGTAAATTAGCCCCAGCTTATTGTTTGCCATCAAATGGTCTGCTTGCTGGGCAATAACTTCTATAAACAGTTTTTCGGCCGCCTCAAAATCATTGTGACTATACAAAAGATCAGCCTGGTTAAAGGTTTTCGCAATTTTTTTGTGGTCTGGCTTTTCCTTCTTCCAAGAACTCGGCGAGGTATAACCGGCCTGTTTGTATTCTAGCTTCTCAGAGCTTTCTGCATATTTGTTTTCGTGCACCGTCCTCCTAAAACTCTGCTTACTTTGTTCTTCAAAGTAACGATTCAGAAAAATAATAATGATTCCAAAAACACATATAAAAATTAGTATCCAGCTCATGTTCCAAGATTAAATGCGGTTTTTCCTATCAGGGGTAAATTATATAAATTTAATTTTACACTACCGGTGTGGAGTAAGTTTTTCAATAGCTTTTGGCAAGCAATAAATTCTCCTACCCTTAAATTTAAATTATTTAATATGAAATCAATAATATAGATTAAATCCTCCCTCTCCATGTTTTTCTGGTCCCAAAATTCCCGGACCACCACTTCTCGCCAGTTCTGCTGGTTAATTTTGGCCAGCCCATCCTCTATGCCAGGCTCAGTGAGCTTGAAAGTGTTGCCAAGTAGAGGAGAACTATCCCCATTCAGTATCTCAAAGCAGTTAATATAGTTAGACCGCGAGACTATCGTGCCAAGTAAATCCTTTGGATTATAAGCCAGTAAGACAAAAAATAAATTCTCAGTCGGCTGCTCCATACTTTTGAGCAGGCTGTTTTGGGCCGCAATACTAGTTTGGGTAATATCCTCTATCACTATCCATTTGCTAGAGCTGGCATTTTTTTGACTAATCACAGTATGTAGCTCTCGCAACTCCTTGATTTTCGGTCTAGTCAAATGAATAATCGTATGTCTAGTCGAAATATCCTTAATAGTTTCCAGGCAGTGCTCTAGCAAATTACAATTGGCCACCCCGGCTAATATGTGGCACTGTAGCGAGTTTTGCTGCATTCCTTGGGTGAAAGCCTGCTCTAACTTAGTTTTTAATTTGCGATTTATCACAATTTGAGTTTATACTGTAGGAGTATATAATACCCTAAGATGCATAAAGTTTTCCAGCCCTTTTTCCTAGCCTTGAGTTTCCTACTCCTAGTTGGATGCTCCTCTGCTCCAGCCACTCTAACTATAGAAGAAGCCGCAACCGAACCCAAGACCACTCAAAATTTAAACCAAGTAGCTATGAACTGCCAAGCCAAAACCATCCTAATTAAAACTAATCTAGGAGACATGCGAGCGGAAATTTATCCAGATAAGGTTCCGGAAACAGCCAAGAACTTTTGTTATCATATCGAGAAACAGAATTATGACAACAATATTTTTCACAGAGTGATTAAGGATTTTATGATCCAAACCGGTGACTTCGAAAATCACAATGGAACTGGGGGCTACAGTTACAAAGGACCGGGGACCACAATCGCTGAGGAATTTCATAAGGATTTGAGTCACCAATACGGAGCTCTTTCTATGGCCAAAACCATGTTTCCCTCCACCACCGGTAGCCAATTTTTTATTGTACATGCCAAGGAAGGCACTCCGTGGTTAGACCAGCAGCATAGCGTTTTTGGACAAGTGGTTGATGGCCTAGACATACTAGAGCAGATAGCCGAAGCCGAAACCAAGGCCGAAGATGTTCCCCTGCAGGAAATCAAAATTCACTCTATTCAATTTGCAGAATAAATCTTAAAAAGCCAGTTCTGATTATAGAGCTGGCTTTTTTGTTTATCTTTTTAGTAAATCTTACAAGGCTTCAGACACAACCTTCTTGAAGGCCTCAGGGTGATTCAGAGCCATATCCGCAAGTACCTTGCGGTTTAGACCTATCTTTTTCTCAGATAGAGCGTGAATCAAACGACTGTATTTGAATTCAGCATTGATTTGCTTTAGGCCAGCAGAAATTCTAGAAATCCAGAGATTTCGGAAGTCTCTTTTTCTAAGTTTGCGACTACGATATGCATTCACACCAGCTTTCATCCAAGCAATATTAGCCTGGGTAAAAATGCTAGAACGTAATCCTCTATAACCCTTAGTTTGGGCCAGTCTTTTTTTGTGGCGTTTTCGTCTGGTGGTACCAGTTTTTACTCTAGTCATTGGTTAGGAGTTAGGAAGTAATTGTTGTAATTTTTTTGCGTCACAAGCACAAAGTGCCTTGGACTTTTGGCGTTTCGCAGCCTTGGACTTATGAACTAAAAGGTGGTTTTTGGCAGCCTTTCTGCGTTGAGCTTTTCCAGATCCACTTAATTTAATTCTTTTTTTGGTACCCTTGTGAGTCTTGAGTTTCATGTTTGAAAATTAATTTTTTTTGGGAAGTAATATCATCATCAGAGTGTGACCCTGCTGCTTCGGACGAGTGTCTACGTCAGCAATTTCACTAAGAGATTCTGCAAACTTGTTCATCCGCTCCAGCCCCATGTCCTGGTGCATGATTTCTCTGCCTTTAAACAAGAGAGAAACCTTAACCGAGTTCTTGGCCTGTAAAAACTTTTCAGCCTGCTTAACTTTAGTATCTAAGTCGTGCTTGCCAGTTCGTAAGGAGAGGCGTACTCCCTTTACAACAGTTTGTTTTTGAGACTTTTTATGGGCCTGATCTTGTTTTTTCTGCTTATATAAATGTTTTCCATAATCCAGTATTTTACAGACTGGAGGGTGGGAGTTGGGTGAAACCTCAACTAAATCTAACGAGGCCGATTTGGCAAGGTCTAACGCTTTGTTTAACCCCATTATCCCCTTTTGTTCACCTTTTTCGTCAATTAAGCGAACGGTGATGGCTTTAATTTGTTTGTTTGTTTTAAATGCCTTTATACAAAATTGGTTATACTAAGCCTCAACAATATAATATTTAGCGCCGCTACTGTCAAGCTAAATTAGCGATCTATTTTGTAGGGCCTTGCTAAGAGTATGGCTGTCTGCATAGTCCAAATCCCCACCAAAAGGCATACCACTTGCGATTCTTGTAATTTGTACGTCTGAGTCTTGTAAAATTTCTTTAATATATAGGGCAGTAGTCTCCCCTTCTGTGCTGGTGTTGCTGGCAATAATTACCTCTTTTACCTCGGGCTGCTTCTGAAGCCGCGTGCGTAATTCATGGACCCGAATATCATTGACCCCGACACCCTTTAAGGGTGACAAAA
>CAZFPD010000041.1:2753-8060 GCA_964521035.1 uncultured Candidatus Peribacteria bacterium | reverse complement strand
CTGGTAGCCGGTGATGTAGACTCCTTTGGAGATGCTAGGGTCGTACTTGAAGTCGAAGTGCACGGTTTGGCCTGGGGCAATGGAGTCGTTGACTACTAGGACTTTTTGGGCGCCGGCTTCAAACAGGGCTTGTTTGAGTTGGCTTGGGTCCTCACTAGTTAAAAACTCGCGCACGGCAGAGGCGATTTTTTCGTTCTGGTTGGCGTTGAGGTTATGGTTACGGCCGTGTACGGCTATTACAGCCTTTTGCAGCTCTACATCCTCGGAGATGTTGTGCATATTGATATCAAAGCTGACTTGGCTCCCGCAGCCGGCTAGTAACAAGCTAAACAGGGAAGTAGCGGTAATCATTTTTTTCATGGTTTGCAATTAAATGTCAATTATATTAAACTCCAAATAAAACTTAAGTGCAAGTTTATGAGCCAAAAAATCTTAGCTGAGCTGCTTGCCAGGATACCCGCAGAATATAAAAATTCCACTAAGCCGCTTTTTATAGTGGGTCCAACGGCCTCAGGTAAAACGGCTTTGAGTTTAGCTTTGGCCCAAACTGGCAAGGCGGCAGTGATCTCGGCTGATTCTCGCCAGATCTACTGTGGGCTCGATATTTGCACCGGCAAGGAGGCGCCGCGTCCCAAACCCTATCCTAGCAACTTTCGGCGGCTGCCTTATCAAATCCAGGGCATAGACCATTATCTGTTGGATATTATCACTCCAGATCAGCCCTACACCATGTTTGACTTTAAAACAGACTGCCAGAGCTTGATTACTCAGTTGACTAGTCAGGGGATTAGACCAATTATCGCCGGTGGCACCGGTTTGTATGTGGATGCGGTGGTGAATAATTATCAGCTGCAAACGCCGCACAATATTTCTGAAGACAAGCAAATTCGAGCAGCCATAGAAGCAGAATACCAAAAGTTGGCCCAGCAAATTTCGCCAGAACACGCCAAACTCAGTCTCTATGCCCAACTCAAGCAGATTGACCCGCTTAGCGCCAGCCAGCTGCACGCCTCCGATAAGCATGGAGTTCAGCGGGCTTTGGAATTTGCCAAACTCACCCAAAGTTCCAAGGCCTCCTCCACCGCCAAATCCGCCGCCCAATTTGAATACCTAATGATTTACCTCAAACCCGACAGAAAACGCTTATACGCCCGCATAGACGCCCGGGTAGTCGCCATGTTCGAGCAGGGTTTGCTCGCAGAAACCAAGGCCCTCCTCAAACAGTATCCCCAGCAGCTAAAAAGCCTAAGCTCCATCGGCTACCAACAAGTCATCGCCCTCCTCCAAGGCCGCCTCAGCGAAGCCGAAGCCAGAGAGCACATGCAAAGGCTCACCCGCAACTACGCCAAACGCCAATACACCTGGTTCAAGCGCTACGAGCCCGAACCCTACTGCCTGACCCTGGAATACGCAGCCTAAGTTTGACAAACCGGTAAGGGTTGGGTAGATTCAAACAGCATTTAACAGATTATATGTCTGAATTTAAAAATACATTAGAATATATAAGAACTATAGAAACTTGGGCTGAAGCCCCAAGAGAAATTAAAGAGCAGTGCAACAATTACAAGTTAAGCTATCTAGCTGTACTTAACCCAAGTGAAATTGAGAGTGGGGTATTTGTAAAACAAGTACTCAAAGAGATCTTTGCTATGATGCCGCCTGACATAGTTATTAAAATGTTGGTGGCAGTAATGCCAACCAATGAGCCAATTAAAGTTTATAAAACTGACGACACCATAGTGTTTGCCTATCGGCCTCCCAAAAAATAATTTACACGACAAATACTTGACATTGTGAGAAGACTCGTATAAGTTAAGACCACATTTAACTTACATTATGTCAAACGAAACATTTAAACGCCCAACGCAACCGCAAGCTCCAGCTCAAGCGCAAGCTCCAGCTCCAGCTCGCATACAAGGGAGTGCGGGTGAGAAAATAGAAGACCTTTTCTCAGTTGAGTTTGGGGAAGAATATTTTGGACCAAGCCAAACTCCTGATAATCCACCATCTGACAATGTAAGAGCTAAAACTGGGCCAAACGACCTATCACCAGTCACAGAGGAATGGGCCCCTCCAGGTATCAGCTATGCCGAAGACTTCCGCTATAACCTAATACCACCTAATTCCACTTGGGAAACAGCAGAAGAAGAGGCAGATACTGTACCAATGCAAGCAGTTGCTCCGGAAATTGAAGGAGCTGGTATGGGACCAAATAATTCTCCAGCAAGATACGAACGAAACACAAGTGAGGGAAACTTGGATGATCTGTGGGATGAATTTAGTTCAACAAGAGGTGCTAAGGAGCAAGCTCCAGCCCCAGCCCCAGCCCCAGCTCCATTTTCAGAGGATTATTACAGGAAACCTTACACAGGGGAAAACGACTAGTGAAAAATACTACTGCTTATCCAGTGCATTTTCCTACCATCATCAAATTGGAAGACAGGTCTAGAAAACCTGTTTTCTATTCTAAAGTCCTCTGGTAGCAGTTGAGCGTCTCGAAGTTCCATATAAGAGGAGACACCCGACAGGCCTACTTCGCGAGCAGTCATAAGGAAGTTATTACAAAAAAGTTCCACTGGTGTATAGTTGGCGCTGTCAAAATAGTACGGTTGGGCCACGGAATATTGGTTTATAAACAACTCAAAGCTACTATTAATTGAAAATACCAGGTTCGCAACCGGACTACCATTTTTAGCAAAGAAGATACGGTAGGATTGCACGGTATACGACGGCAGAATTAAATCGAATCTTTTAGACATAGTATGCAGGAAATTGGGGTCAGACAGAGCCTGCCCGTCTATCATGCCTATCTTTTCCTCGCCATGCAACAAGCATAGGTCTCGTAACAAGCCAAGGTTTTTGATTTGGATCCACATTAGCCCCCTTAATTCAGCATTTAATAGTTGGGTTCGTGATAGAACTCCATCTACCGTTAAGGCGCGCAGCATGTTTTTTTCTAAGACTCGGCCGCAAGCCTCACTACGGTCAATTATATCTGGAAAATAAAGCACATTGATGGTCAAATTCATTGGATATAATAAGAAAAAATCGTGTGGTGTAAAAGTGATACTTAAATAACCTTTTGTGTAAATGTATAAAAGTTGTTTAATTAAGGGGGGTGGGAGCAAGGCCCAAATTCTGTATTTTAAACTGCACAATGCCATCCTTCAAGCCTGGTTGGCCTTTATTGAGCTGCTCTCATTTTGCCAAAGCCAGTTATGCATTATTGGTCTTGTTAGCTTCGTAAATGTTTTTTAATTCTTCTGGCTGATTGTTTGACCCTCTATTATATGACTTTTGGTGTTTCTGTAAACGCCAAGAAATCCTGGTCAGCATGGTAAAAGCTTTAATTGAAGGAGGCTTTTGGTGTTTAGTATTTGCAAAACTTTTAAAATCTATTTGCAATTATGCAAAAACAATGTCATTAATTAAAGTAGAAAAAATATTTACCTTAAACTTTTACATGTCGGATTTATCCCTGAATCAAAAAAAATGGACCGTTTTGAACGACGATCCGAGTCTCAGCATTCTAGAAAGGCTACTTCATAATAGAGGCATCATTGAACCTGCCGAGGTAGAGGCTTATTTAAATCCCAAATTTAATCGCCTGCACGATCCTTTTTTGATGGAAGACATGCAAAAAGCCGTAGAGCGCATAGACCAGGCCATTCAAAAGCAGGAACGCATCATTATTTTTGGCGATTACGACGTAGATGGTGTCACGGGCACCGCAATTTTGGTTTTGGGCCTAGAAAAAATAGGAGCCAGTGTGTCTTATAGACTCCCTAATCGATCTGAAGATGGCTACGGACTCAACAAACATATTGTAGAAGAAATCGCAGAAACCGGAACCACCCTCCTGATCACTGTGGATACTGGAATTTCCTGCTTTGAAGAGATCAAATATGCCAAGAGCCTCGGCATAGACGTAATTATCACCGATCATCACAGCGTCCCCGCCCAGATTCCCGAGGCCGATATGATTTTGCACCCCAAACTCGCCAATTCTTCCTATCCCTTCGCAGAGCTAACTGGCGCCGGAGTGGCCCTCAAATTTATTCAAGCCCTATTCAAAACCTTTTTACCCGTTTCTGAGCAAGAGCAGGCTCTCAAACTCTTCATCGACCTCGCCTCGCTCGGAACCATAGCCGACTTGGGGCCCCTGCAAGATGAGAATAGGATTATCGTTAGCCAGGGCCTCAAACAGCTCCAGGATTCGAATTGGGAGGGCCTCAGGCACCTTTTGGAGATCTGCAATATAGATCCAGAGCAGCCCATTGAGGCTAATCACGTGGGTTTTCGCATTGCACCCAGAATCAACGCAGCTGGCCGCCTCGATAGCCCTTATTACGCCCTCAAGCTCTTTTTGTCCCAGGGCGAGGTTTCTAAGAAGTTAGCCCAAAAACTCGAGAAGATTAACAAGGAAAGGCAAAGGCTAACAGAGGAAATCTTCAACGAAGCCGCACTGATAGTCAAAAAGCAATTACCCAAGGAAAAAATCCTAATCGCCTACCACCCCAACTGGAAATCGGGGCTAGTCGGCATTATTGCTGGCAAAATCTCTCATGGCTACTCTATGCCCACCATCATCATGGAAGAACGTAACGACCATTACATAGGCTCAGCCAGAGGACCAGAACACTTTAATTTGGTCCAGGCCCTGCAAAATTCCGAAAAATACCTCCTAAACTTTGGCGGACACGTCCAAGCCGCCGGTTTTACTCTGCCAAAAGAGAATCTACAGCATTTTGTACACAGCATTCAAAGCTATGCCAGGCAGTATATTGATTCCAAAGACGCCCTCCCACGACTAGAAATTGATACCCACCTCAAAGCCAAGGACGTTAATGACGGCCTAATCAGGCAACTGCAACAACTGCGTCCCTTTGGCCAGAAAAATGCCCGCCCCCTATTTCTCATCAAAAGTGCCTACCTCAAAGACCTCAAACGCGTAGGCCAAGACCGCACCCACCTTTTGGGCAATATTCGAGTCCAAAACTCAGAATTTAACTTTATAGCCTTCAAACTTGCCGAAAGCCTAGCCAATATATCAGAATTTGACCGCTTCGACATCGTGTGTCACCTAGGCACCAACACCTACAAGGGCATCACCCACACCCAACTACAAATTGTAGACTTAAAATCCGTATAAAAGCCCAAAACTCGCATGAGCTAGCCGGCTTTTTTTAAATACCCAAAATTACATTGACAAACTCGGGAATATAAGTTAAATTAATAGCATCTAAGAATTAAAAAATATGTCAAGCGAAATAGGTGCACCAAAAATGCATGAACAATTACCCAAAG
>CAZFPD010000041.1:0-2743 GCA_964521035.1 uncultured Candidatus Peribacteria bacterium | reverse complement strand
CAGAACATCTAAAAGAACATCTAAGAGAAGTGGCTGTAAATAGCAAGAGCAGAGCCCAAGCGAAAACATGGATGCAAGTGCTCGATAAGAAGGCAATAAGCTGTCTTCAGGCGACCGAATTTGGACAGGAATTTCAGGCACCAAAAATAAAACTGGACCAAGCAGTATTAACGCCACAACAAAACAGCGAGATGCTGCGGGACATTCAAAAGCTAACCAAATATGAAGAACATGTACCAGGTTTGCAGGTATTATTGCGAATTACAGAGGAGCAATTCCAACAGAATAACATTGCCCAAGAGGTTATAGAGCTGATTACAGCCCTGCGAATCTATGTTGCCAATCAGAGTATTGAAGAAGGTTTAAATCAATTATGTCAAGATCGGTATTTGACTGATAGAATGGAGCCTTCTAATCCAAACTCCCGCACATTTGACCAACTTTATACAACAGAGTTACCGTATGCAGTAGCAAGGAACCAAATGTCTGTGCTACTAAAATACATGGAGAAGCGCACCAAGGCTATTGAACTACTTATAAGTCCCACATATTCTATTCCCCCACCAGCAGTAGGTTTCTTTAGTCAACTAGAGGATCATGAGTTAGAATACCACACTGAGCAAATCACAGAGATGCTCGCTTTACACCCAGAGGAATTATCTGAGGAGTCAGGGCTAATTAACAAGATTCTAGCAGCCTTGAACAGTAATAATGTAGAACAAGTTATAGAGCAGGTAAGGCAATTAATTGCTCTGGATCAGGCCGAAGATGAATTTAACAAAGGCCAAGAAGACACACCTTTAAGTCTGCTAAATAAGCTTTTAAATTTAACCGTGAGGGGTGCATCCCAAAGTGTCTCTGTACCACTGAATATATCTGCCGCCCTATTGGGTTATGTGCACCAAAAACTTGGCAATCAAGAGTCAGTAACAGAATGTATAGAGTTGCTTGAGGCGGAAATAAAAAAGACTCAGGATGGAATAGAAATATTTAGTCTACAGCGTCCTTTACAAGAGTTAGAATTAAACTATCTCAAAGGACAGAGACTAAAAAGATATTTTTTAAAATTCTTAATTAATCCGATGAGCGAATTTTATCAAGGTGTGGCCAGAGCGGCCGGGTTTCTATCTAAATCTACAAAAGACAACTCAGACGAAAAATAGCCTAAGCTGCAAAGCTAGCTATTTGACAAGTTGATCCAAGCTGTTAGGCTTGGATTTTTTGCTAATCTATGATACAATAAATAGATTATTTAATAAGTTATAAATGGATTCACTGATTCTGCAAAAAGCGGTAGAAAACCTTAATGCTTCCTCGAATATTTTGATTTTACCATCATCTCCAGTAGATGGTGATAGTTTGGGTTCTGCCCTGGCACTTTATTCGGCCTTGAAAGCCATGGGCAAGCAGGCAACTGTGGTCTTAAGTAGTCCCATCCCAGAGATTTATAAATTCCTTCCCAATATTGCAGACATCCAGCAAACAATAGATGTATATAATCAGTTCATTATACGCTTAAATCTCCAGGATCAGCTGGTCGAAAACATTGTGCACGAAATCAAGGACGGGCACGTAAATATTGTCATCACACCCAAAGCGGGACGTTTTAAGCCCGAGGATTTGAGCTTTCCTAAGCCACATAATAAGTATGATTTGATAGTAACCCTAGACTGCGCCGACTTTACCCAGCTAGGAGAATTTTACAAGCAGCATCACAGTATTTTTGAAGAACTGCCTTCTCTCAATATTGACCATCATATTTCCAATAAAAACTATGCCAAATTGAATCTGGTAGATCCTAATTATAGCTCCACTACCCACATCTTATACGAACTATTTCTGGAACTGGACCTTGAAATAAGTGCCGACATGGCCACATTATTACTAGCTGGGATCATCACAGACACCGGCAGTTTTCAGCATTCTAACACCAGCCCAGAAGCCTTTGACGCCGCCGCCGAACTCATAGATTTAGGAGGCCGCCAGCAAGAAATTATCCAGCATATCTACAAAACCAAGCAACTTTCTTCGCTTAAACTTTGGGGCAAGATCCTATCTAAAATCCAAGTTGATAAACAAAACCACATTTTATACACCTCATTAACCAAATCAGACTTAGCTGAACTAGGAGCCAAAAACACCGACAAGGGCGACATCGTAGACGAGCTTTTGTCGCACGCAGAAGACGCCGATTTAGTACTTTTGTTAGAGGAAAAACCAGACAATAGTCTCCAGGGAAGCCTAAGGGTAAATAATGAACAAATTAATGCCATCCAAATCGCCAAAAACTTTGGTGGAGGCGGGCACCCCAAGGCTGCTGGATTCAGCATCCCGGAAGCCAACGTAGAAAGCCATCAAGAACAAATCCTAGACTTTATCCGAAGCTATATTCAAGGGCTACAATCTAAATCCGAACAAAGCCTAGCCGCCAAACAAGCCCAACAGCCACCCACCAAAAGCGAAATAGGCCTAACTCCCCTGCCCGAAGAACCCCCAGCCGAAGCCGAAGAGGCCCCAGAAGTTCCAGAACCGCCAGCCGAGCCAGCGGAAACGGTAGAACCTTTAGTTGAACCTGTGGAGCCAGAAGAGGCCCCAGAAGTTCCAGAACCGCCAGCCGAGCCAGCGGAAACGGCAGAACCTTTAGTTGAACCTGTGGAGCCAGAAGAGGCCCCAGAAGTTCCAGAACCACCAGCCGAGCCAGCGGAAACGGTAGAACCTTTAGTTGAACCTGTGGAGCCAGAAG
>CAZFPD010000040.1:6047-8089 GCA_964521035.1 uncultured Candidatus Peribacteria bacterium | reverse complement strand
CTTTGCGGGTGTTGACATGTAGTCGTCCGATTAAGTTAGTATTTTCTTTTAAGGAGTTGTGAGAGTTGTCTTTTAGAATGTTGAGGACGTTGTTTTCAGGAAGTTCGTCGTCCATTGGGAATTCCTTTGTTGCCGTACTTGCTTTTAGAATTGCATATAGTTGTATGTTTAAGGCTCTAAAATATAATCTTTGTGCTAAGCTATCAAAGGATCCAGGTGTACTTTGATCTAAACCTGTGATGTTTCTTTGATCTGTGGTTTCTTTAACACGATATGCGTTGAGGTTATTTTGTAGTGTTTCTGCTCCTTCGCGAATTGAGCTTGCAATGGTTTGGACTAATTGCATTCGGGTATTAGCATTCCCAAGCATGTCGCTTGCGAGTTCTTTTGTTTTACTATAGGCTGTAAGGAGATTAAATTGATTTCCCTCTTCTGCACTGTTGTCTGGATTGGGAGTTGAGGTTGGTTGGTTTTTAGACATAAAAGAATGTTAATGATTCTTGTTATTATAACATGTTTTGTCTTAGAATACAAAAAAATTTGGTTTTAGGAGGATGGAAGTTTTTTTATGCTGTTAGCCTTGCCCAACTATGACTTTGGAGGGTTTGAGGACTTTTTCGTCGAGTAAGTAGCCTTGTTCTATGATTTCGAGGATTTTATCTTTTTCACCGGGTAGGGTAGAGATGACTTCGTGCATGAGTGGATCAAGTTTTTCGTGCGGGATGGGGGTGAGTCCTGAGTTTTTGATCAGGTTTTGGAATTGTTTTTGAATACTTTGAATGCCTTTGGTGAAATTGTCGTTTGCGATTGTTTCAGGGATTTGTTTGAGGGCGAGGTTGAGGTTGTCTAAAATAGGTAGAAATTCTGCAAGTAGGTTGAAGCGGATGAGGCCTTGGATTTGTTGTTTTTCTTTGGCAACTTGGGCTTGGTAGTTTTGGAGGTCTGCCATAGCGCGTTTGGCCGTATTGGTCATTTGCTCAAGTTCGGCGGTGAGTTTTTTTTCGATGTCTTGTTTTTTGTTGCTGTCTTTTTTAGTCATTTTTTTCATTTAAATTTAAAATGGTTTCTTTGAGTAGTAAGCTGTTAAGTCTGTAGTTCATGCGGGTTGGCCCAAGAATTCCTATGGTGCCTGAAAATCCTTGAACTTGGTATTTGGAAAGAATTATACTACAGCTTTTGATTTCTGCAAGTATGTTTTCTTTGCCAATTAGGATTTCAATTTTGTCGGATTGTAAATTCAGATTTTGTAGGAAATTGATAAAGTCATTACTTTCTTCAAAGACTTCGACCACGCGAGAGGCTACTAAGGGGTCTTTAAGGAACTCGGGTTTACGAATTATATTGGACATGCCCAAAAAGAAGGTTCGGGAATTGGGTAATGTGGCAAAGGCTGCATTGGTGGAATATTTGGACAGTAAGTTGATGGCGTCAAATATTTCGCGTTTGAGGTTTTCGTGATGTAGTTCTTGTCTGTATTCTTTGAGGATGGATTCGACACTTTTACTTGGGGATAAGTCTTGCATGATGTCGTCAACAAATATGCGATAACCTTTGTCGGTTGGAATGCGCCCGGCTGAGGTGTAGGGTTGTAGCAAAAAGCCTTCTTTTTCTAGGCCGGCCATGTCGGAGCGGATAGTGGCGGGGGACACATTGATATTGTAGGTTCGCATAATGGTTTTGGAGCCCACTGGTTCGGCAGTTTGTAGGTATTCGGTGATGATGGCTTGCAGGATTTGTTGCCTTCTTTTTTGCATAAATATTTTTAGACAGATTAAAAATAACACTTAACTTGATTTTTGCCAAGGCTTATCATATAATCCCTTTGCAATTTTAAGTTTTTATTATGAGTAACAGATCAAGTTCTAAGCAGCATTGTTTAGTGGGAAAAAAGTTTCCTAAAAAGACTGGAGCAAAAAAAAGAAATAAATTAAAGGCTCAAGAGCGACGTGCCCAAAAAGTAGCAGCTGTTCAGGCGCAAGAAAAACCAGCAGCTAAAACAGCACCTGCAAAAGCAGCAGCTAAAAAAGCAGTTGCGCCTAAGG
>CAZFPD010000040.1:0-5947 GCA_964521035.1 uncultured Candidatus Peribacteria bacterium | reverse complement strand
GCAGCTAAAACAGCACCTGCAAAAGCAGCAGCTAAAAAAGCAGTTGCGCCTAAGGTGGAAAAGCCAGCTAAGGCAGAAAAGCCAGCTAAGGCAGAAAAGCCAGCGGCTTAAATTGCTCTAGCTGTATTAAAAAACACCCCTTTGGATAGGGGGTGTTTTTTGCTTTAGAGTTCGTAAACGTATTTGGCCATGTCGATTAGGCGTTCTGAGTAGCCCCATTCGTTGTCATACCAGGCGATTATTTGAACTAAGTTTCCGTTGACTTTGGTGAGTTGTAAATCAACTATGCTGGAATTGGGATTTTGTTTATAGTCCATAGAGACCAGATCTTCATTGCTGGTGTCTAGGATTCCTTTGAGTTCTCCTTGGGCGGCTTGGATAAAGGCATTGTTGAGAGTTTCGAGCTCTACTTCTTGCTTGAGTTCAACTACCAGGTCTACTAGTGACACGGTTGGAGTGGGAACGCGTACGGCTAAGCCGGTAATTTTACCTGCTAGTTCTGGGATGACTTCTGCTAATGCTTTGGCGGCACCAGTGGAGGTGGGTATCATAGAAAGAGCGGCGGCGCGGGCGCGGCGCATATCCTTTTTATGGGTGTTGTCTAATAGGTTTTGGGCTCCGGTGTAACTGTGGATTGTAGTCAGGCAGCCTTTTTGAATTTGGAAATTTTCGTGTAAGACTTTGGCTACTGGGGTAATACAATTGGTTGTACAAGAGGCATTGGAAAGTAATTGTTGGTCTTTTTGGATAAGGTGGTGGTTGATTCCCATGCAATAGGTGGCTTGAAAGTCTTTGCCGGGAGCGGAAAGGATGACTTTTTTGGCTCCGGCCTCTAAGTGTTTTTGGGCGTCGGCCTGTTTGCGAAAAATCCCTGTGCATTCGAGGACTATATCTATGTTATTGGCTTTCCAGGGGAGTTCTGCAGGGTCTAGGATGGATGTGAAGAGGATTTTTTTGCCATTGATAATAAGATGACTGTCGTCATGTTCAACTGTGGCATTTAGAGTGCCATAAGTTGAATCGTATTTTAGTAAGTGAGCCAGATCGGCAATATTGCCCGGGTTGTTGATGGCAACAATATTGATTCTTTCGTTTAGTAAGTTAGCTCTAAAGCTCATGCGGCCTATGCGACCGAAGCCATTGATGGCAACTCTTGCTTTCATATTTTATTTGGTTATACTCCTAGTATTATAGCATAAATCTAGGGTCAGTTATATGGAAATTTTAGACTTACAGCATAATATCGATTTTGAACAAGTGCTTGCTAAGGTTTGTCGGGTTTTGCAATCAGAGGCCTTGGTAATTATGCCATCGGATTCTTGCTATGGTTTGTCTGGTTTGGCTTTTAATGAGAATGTACGCAAGAAAATTGCTAATTTAAAGGGCCAGCCTTTGGATAAGCCTTTGAGTGTGTGTTTGGCTAGTGCAGAGCAGTTGTGGGATTTTGTAGAATTTGATGCAGTGGTTCAGGATTTTATGGACTTGTATTGGCCGGGCCCAATTACTTTGATTTTGCCTTTGAAGAAGACTGGTGAATGGGTGGGTTTTCGTTTGCCAGATCATAATTTGATGAGAGAGCTAGTGGCTAAACTTGGAGCATGTATTTATACGACTTCAGCAAACTTGCATGGTAGGCCAGAATTGTATGATATTTCACAATTATCTGAGCAGTTTGAGGATTTAAAGGGTGTTGAGCTAATTTTGGATGCAGGGATGTTGGATGTGAATATGCCTTCGGCGGTGCTAAAATATGAACATTATCAATTTGTAGTGGTCCGCGCCCATCCGATTATACAAAATATTGATAGGAGTTTCTCTTTAAAGCCTGCTTAAATAGCCTTTTTGAGTAGTCAAAAGTATCTTTTGTGTAATTAAAACTTGACTTTTGGCGGTCATTTAGGTAAAAATAGAAGCAGTCTCTAAGAATACAATTTATACTCATGAATTTAGCTACTTCGCAACATATACCGGTTTTATTGGAGGAATTAGTGAAATATATTGAGATTAAACCTAACGATATAGTAGTTGATGGAACTTTAGGTTTGGGTGGTCACGCTAGAGAGTTTTTACGGTTTGTGGGTGATGATGGTAGGTATGTGGCTTTTGATTGGGATTCTAGAAATTTGCACGAAGCTCGCCGCAGACTAAAGAAGTTTGAGGGATCAGTGCAGTTTATTAATGATTCTTTTGATAGGATAGACCATTATTCCAAAGTTTTACGTTTACCGCATGTATCCAAGGTTTTGTTGGATTTAGGCCTTTCTTCTCCGCATATAGATGTTGCTGAATTTGGATTTTCTTTTAATAGAAGAGGTCCATTGGATATGCGTTTTGATAAGAATCGCAAACTCAACGCCTCTTTGATTGTGAATAAGGCTTCTTATGAAAAAATCAGAGAAATATTAACTCGCCTAGGAGAATTGCCAAATGCGGCACAAGTTGCGCGTGTTATTATTGAAGAAAGAGAAAAACAACCCTTTACATACACAGATGAATTTGCCGAAAGAATTGAGCATGTTTTTCCTGTAACCAAGAAAAACAAACGTTTAGCACAGGTGTTTCAGGCTTTACGTATTGCTGTGAATGATGAGTTGAACGTCTTGCAACGAGCTTTGCATAATTACTTTGAGTTGTTAGAAAAAGGTGGTCGAATGGCGGTGATTAGTTATCATTCTTTGGAAGATAGGATAGTCAAGAATTTCTTTAAGGACCTTTTTAAACCTTTGCAAACAGACCCTGAAAAGGCTTTGTATAGTGTACATGCTGAACCTTTAGCTGAAATTGTCGGGAAGAGTGTGATTGAGGCCAGCCAAGAGGAAATTGATATTAACCCTCGTTCTAGTAGTGCCAAACTTCGTATAATCCAAAAATTATAATGCAAATTAAATCAAGTTTCGTATTGTCGCTTACAGTTTTGAATATAGTTTTGTCTTTGGTGTTCTTTGGTCGTTCTTCTACTAATCAAACTTTTGGTTATAAATGGTTAGAATTAGAGAATAACCGAAAGGTGTTGCAGGGTCAGTATGAACAGACTGTTTTGGGCTTGAGTGAGTCTAAATCTTTGCATAATATTTATGAACAAAATGCTAGCGCGAGTTTAGATAGTTTTGATAAGGCGGAGTTTTTGTCTATTTTTAATGATATAGCTTATGTTGAATAAGAGTCAATTGGAGTCTGTAACAGCTGATTTGAGCTTGCAGAGGATTGTTTCTGATATATTAGAGGCTTGTTTGAATTTTTATAAATGCGTAGATAGTAAGGCGGGATATACTACAAATTGCAACCAGTCTGGGGATGTGCAATTAGCAATGGATGTTTTGGCTGATCAAATGATTACTCAGGTTTTAAGTCGAAACCCAGAAGTTGCACTGCTGGCTTCGGAGGAAAAGGATGAATGCTTGAGGGTTAACGATGAGGGCGAGTATGCAGTTTGTTATGATCCAGTGGATGGATCCAGTATAGTGGATGCTAATATGGCCTTTGGATCGGTGTTTGGCGTTTATAAGCGTAAGGATTTTGTGGGGGCTCAGGCCTCAGATTTAGTAATGTCTGTTTTGGTTATATATGGTCCTAAAATTATGGTTTATGTGGTGGCAGAGAAAGGTGTTTGTGAGTTTTTAGGGAATCATGAGGAGTTTGAGTTGTTGGCAGACAATGTTATGTTGGATGGGAAGAAGCCTATTATGGCCATAGGAAATTTAGCTTTGGTTTTGCAAGATCAATCCTATAATAAGTTTTTCAATTATTTGTTAGAAAATAAGATTTCTATGCGTTATAGCGGGTCTTTAACGGTGGAGGTGGCTCATATTTTATCTAAGCGGGCGGGTGTTTTTATGTATTGCGTAGCGGAGGGTAAAAGACCAAAGTTGCGATTATTGTATGAGTGTGGACCTTTGGCTTTTTTAATTGAGAAGGCTGGGGGAAAGAGTTTTGATTTACAAAAGTCTGTTCTAGAGTGTAGAGTGGGTGAGTTACACGAAAATGTAAATTTTTTGGTGGCAGATCAGTCTTTATATACAAAATTTAGAGAAATCTATGGATAAGAAATTGTTAGAAAATTATGCCCAAAAATGGCTAGATGGTGATATGAAGGCTTTTTCTGCTTTGTATGATTATTTTGTAGATAAAATTTATAAATTTGTTTATTTTAAGGTTCCGGCTTCGGAGGCTGAGGATTTAACGGAGAATATCTTTGTAAAAGTTCTAGAGAACTCTCAGAATTATGCTGTGGCCAAGGGTAGTTTTTCGACTTGGATTTATACAATTGCCCGTAATACGGTGATAGATTTTTATAGAACTAATAAGCAGGATTTGAGTTTGCAGGAGGCTATATTGTTAGAGGATCACGGTCAGGATACCACTCGTAGAGTGGAGGGAGTCTTAAACGCAAAGATTTTAAAGCAGGCGATTGCTAAATTGCCAGAGAAATATAGGGATTTGTTAGTTTTGCGTTTTATTGATGATATGGAGTATGCCGAAATGGCTGATATTTTAGATAAGAGTGAGGGTTCGATTCGTGTGGATTTGCACAGAGCTTTAAAGAAATTAAAAGCTGATTTAAAAAACTTGTAACAAAGTCCTTATGAATTCGTATAATTGTTTGCTAATAAAGCTTTATGGATAAATTTGTTTCACAGATTCGTGGAATAGTACAAAACGAAATCAGTTTTGCAAAAAAAGCAGAGATGAAATCTCGGATTTTTAAGCATTATAAAATTCAACAATCCTTTGCCAGTGTAAAATTTGGTTTTTTTAGACGTTTGTTTTTAAAGCAAAAGTTACAATTTTTACATATGCTTTTACATAACTCGGCACGTATGTTTGTGTTGCGTAGAGTGGGCGCTATGGCGTTGTTTGTATTTGTGACCTTGCCATTGTTTTCGTTTTTATGGGTGGCTCCAAATGTGAGTATGGCTGATTTTCACGTGCAGATTTCGCAGGTTTCTGGCATGGTTGAGGTACAAAGAGGCGAGGAGTTTTATATTTTGAATAATGAAAATAAAATTCTAGAAGGAGACAGAGTAGTTTTAGCACAGGACAGCTTTGTGGAGTTTTATATGCCTTCTATAGGATATGTACGAGCCAAAGGTGGAACGGACGTTGAATTTACCAAGATAGGAGATTATAACTTAGATCACGATGTGGACTTGAGTTTGAAGGCTGGTAGTTTGTGGTTAAATACTCACGATATTAATAACTCTAATCTGAATTTAAACATTAGTGTGGCAGATTTTAATATGCCTATTCAAAAAAATACCTTGGCGAATGTGGATTATGTGGTAGATGTGAGGGTGGCTGTTTTGAAAAATAAACTAAATGTGAATACAGAGGATGCACTAGTGGATTTTGTGATGGCAGGGCAAATTTTACAAGCTGACAAGAGTGACAGAGGTTTTGAAAATTTTGATTCCAATGGATGGATTATGCAGAATTTAGCTAGTGATAAGATGTTGTCTAATAATAATATGTTGGCTTCTGTAGATGAAAATCACGTGGCTAATTTGCTAGATTTGGCTCAGAATTCAAATATTAGCCAGGTGGAAAGAATAGCTTTGGAGTTTAGTGAATTGAATGAAATGAGAGAGGGCTTGTCCAATAAAATAGCTCGCCAAGAGAATTGGAATGGAAATGTGAAAAATGATTTAACTAGGGCTGCAGAGCAAGTTTATGAGTTAGCTTTAGATGTAAATGAGATCAAGCCAAAGGACTTTGAAGGTTTTAATGAGTTAAGTAAGTTAAAAAAAGTAGTTGAAGCCGAGATAGAAAAGCAAGAGGATTTAATTGAATATGTGGCCTTGAAGGAAGAGAGTTTGATATCTGCTAAAGCGAATTTAGGCAAGGCCAGAGTTGCATCGGATGTTAATGAGAAACAATTAGTGCAAATGCAGCAGGCTCAGGAAATCTTATTAGATCTGCAGTCTTATGAAGCCCAAGCAGTTGATGAACA
>CAZFPD010000039.1:0-8300 GCA_964521035.1 uncultured Candidatus Peribacteria bacterium | reverse complement strand
ACATTATGTAAGCTATAGCAATGCAAGATCAAGTTCAAAAGTTAGCGCAGGAAATTGCGTTAATCAAAGCCAGAAACAAAGAGGTGTCAGTCAATAAGGCCTGGGAGCAAAGTTGGACCAGAAGGCTTTTGGTGGGAATTTTAACCTACGTGGTAATTGCTTGTTTTTTCTTAAGCCTTTCTTTACCACAGCCTTTTATCAATGCGATTATCCCAACTACGGGGTTTTTGTTGTCGACCCTATCGATTGGTCTTGTCAAACAGCTCTGGATACATAAAGTGTATTTTAAACCCAAGCCATGAATTATACCAAATTACAAGATGGATACCTTTTAAAGATTTTAAAAGGTCAAGAAATTATTGCAACTATCACAGAGTTTTGTGAAACTCACAATATTAAATCAGGTAATGTCAGCGGGATAGGTGGGGTCGACCAGATCCGCCTTTATTATTATGATAATGATCTAAAAGACTACGTGGCTAAAGACTTTAGTGGCAGAAATTTTGAAATCATTTCCTTAAATGGCAACATCTCTTTGTTGGATGGTAAGCCGTTTGCACATATCCACATTGCCCTAGGAGACTCCGATTATAGTATGTTCGGCGGCCACCTCAAGTCTGCCGTGGTTGGTGTGACCTGCGAAGTCTTTATTACTATGACAGACGGCCAACTCACCCGAAGCTACGACGAAGTCTGCAAACTGAACTTGCTAGACTTGCCAGCCTCACAGCCGGATATGACGATTTCTGGAAAACTTTAGAATTCTCTGCTGAGGCTAAAGGTTTTAAAGTAGGCGGACGTCAGGCCTTGGCTCAGGAGTTTTTCCCAGAGGGTTATACTAGCCTCACAGCCGCATACCAGAAGGAATTATTCAAGGGCTTTGCTGTGCAAACTGAAGCTAAATCTGTCCTTATAAATGACCAAAAGCTATATACTGCTAGCATGGATCTTACAGGCGGAGTACCTCTTGGAAAAAACATAGTCACTCTTGGAGGAAAAATTGGTCTAATTCTAAATGGAACTAACCCTGCCACGGGTCAAGCTGAAGCATTTAAGCCAGTTTTTGCTATTAATCTAAGTAAAGGATTTTAAATAATTCTACACTTGGCAACGTTCCAAACCCAAGCCCCACAAGCAGGCTTGGGTTTTTTATGCAAACAGGTCTTCATCTAGCCAGGATAAGCTTCAGCTGAGGCTATTGCCAAACTACACAGCCAAATCCAGCAAACCCAGGCTATTTCTGGGTACCCAGATTGCTATCAAGCCAGTGGTATATTGTAAAAACTCTTGTAAAACATATTACAAGTGATAAGATTAAACCTTAGCATCTCTCGGCTAGATGATCTGAAATTCAATTAATTATTTCAAAATGCACATCCTAAATAAAGCTCCAGAAACTCCACGAGCACAGGGTGTCACATCAAAAATAGCCGCTAGCCTCAGAAGCTTCGGGATAGCAGCTGGCCTCACATTAGCCCTTTTAAACCCAGCCGACTCCAAAGAGCCCAAAGTGGAGGAGTTAAATGGTGTCAGCCCCAAGCCAACCCAGGCCAAAGAGCCCAAAGCCGATGATCTTAATGATGTAGCTACCCAGCCCGACCCCAACAGCATCCAAGCTTTTGCATTGCTTGGAAGTGGGTCTACAAATAATATTCCCTCTGGATTAAATGTTCCTCCCTTTGTTATTACAGTCGGGAAACTGACTTTTAAGCAATTATTACCGAATGTTGAAGTGGCCCTAGGACATGTATATGTGGGAGATATAAAGGACCCGAGGCAGACCGTAAATCATGGCTTTAACATCATGTTCAAGTATTACACGGAGCTTGTAGATCTCAAAGCTGGATATGACGACTTCAGCGAAACTCTACATTTCTACCTGAGTAAATCTGCCTGGACCTTAAGTGTGGCCGAGGCCCTTCCTCAACAGTTTCATCCCGAGGGTTATACTAATGCTGCCCTCCTATTTCAGCAGCCACTAGCAGGCAATTTAGTGGTCAAGCTCAAGGCCAAAGTCGTCTTTTTAGATGAGAAATCCTTATATATTGGGGAAGCTTATCTAACAGGCGGCGTGCCTTTTAAAGAAATAGCCCATCTTGGAGGAAAAATAGGTGTGATTACAGGCGGAACTAACCTTTTCACGCGTAAAACTGAAGTATTTAAGCCAGTTTTTGCTATTAATATTAGTAGGGGCTTTTAAATAATTCATCTTAGGTACAACTTGAAGAAAGACATACATTGTGCTAGAGTCTGGGTGTATTTAACATTAAATCACAGCTTATGAATAAATATCCTTATAAGGCTTCGGTCTTTTGCGCCCGAAATGAAATTAGAGACCCCAAGGTCCTAGAAGATGCTAGACAACTTACCGAGTATCTCGCTAACAATCAAATTACCTTAGTCAACGGAGGTAGTTTAGATGGCTTGATGGGGGTAATGGCTAAACATATGCATGATTATGGCGGACAAACTTATGGGATAGGTTTGCACCAGTATGAACCGGAACCTCATCACTACTTGCATGATTGGGAAGCTTATGATGAACATTCTGATAGGCAACGCCGTTTATTAGAAATGGGAGACATCTACATCGCTCTCAGTGGTGGGATCGGCACTCTCCACGAAATAATGGACGTCCATATTTTGCAAATGCTAGAAGAGACTCGGCATCCACTGATTCTAATAGGCGAAACGCCAGCTAATTATCAGCAGATATTGAGTTTTTTATCTGCCCAAGGATTAATGCGTGACCTTCCATCCAATTTAGTTTTTGTAAAAGACGCGAGTGAGGCCATTGCTCACATCCAAAGCTATTTTCAAGAATTACAAGGCGCAAATTATTTCAGCTCACATTATTATCCAGCAGTTGCACCAGAAGCAATATATCAGCACATCAAACAAAATCAAAGACCTTACTACATTATGTTTGAAGGACTAAAAATGAAGGTTGCCCCCAATGTATATCCATCAAACCGCTTTCGTAGTTCCAAACTATTAGGAAAAGTAGTGGCCCAAATGTCTTCAGGAAAAACAGTGGCAGATATTGCCTGTGGACACGGGACGATGGGTTTAGTAGCCGCAGCTAACGCGGCCAAACATGTGGTTCAAGTAGACATTAACCCAGCCGCCGTACAAAATGCCAGAGACAATGCCCAATTATTAGGTTTTCAAGACAAAATTGATATATACGAAGGCGACGTCTTAGAGCCTCTTTCGTACAGGTATCGCAATTATTTCGACGTCATTTACTTTAACCCACCGTTTCATCGGAATGCTGATCATAAAAATGACAAACTGATGTATGCCTTTTACTCGCAAGGCAATGAAGGAGGTGTTTTAGATAAGTTTTTAAGCAATGTCCCTCAATACCTCGCCAAAGATGGAAAAATTATCTTAGGATTTTCTAATAAAGATCCAGAGTCACTAGCCTATTTAGAAGAGTTGATTGAACGCAAAGGATATACTTGCAAATTAATAGTTCTGACGAACCAAGATACGGCAGCTGATAATCGGATTTACTCGCTTCAAGTTAAACAAGCTACCGAGCAAAAATCCAATAATGATCAAGCGCCCATTAAAATTGCTGCCGCCATAGCACAATCGGGTCTGGCCAAAAATGATGGTCAGATCATGCTCGATGGTATTAAATTGGCAGTCAAAGAATTAAAACAAGCGGGTATTCAGGTAGAACTAGGGGTTGCAGATGACCAAAGTAAGGCCAAGGAGGCTGTCTACGGCATATCGACTTTACTGAAAAAATTCCAGCCGCAGGCCATAATTGGCCCGACCTGGAGTTACGTAATAGATGCAAGTATACCTCTGCTGGAAGAGGAGGGCCTTCCATATTTTACCCCAGCCTCTTCAACGGAACTGCTGAAATATGAAGCCCAAGGGGTGTTAGCCGGTTCAGCCACCATTGCCTCCAAAGAGAACTCGCTTATCACCTGGTTAAAGGACAAACAAATTCACAAATTAGTATATTTACACCGAGAAAATCGATGGTTTCAAAAACACCAAGATCTATTCAACACAATTGCTGCTGAGCTGAATTTACAAGTTAAATATATCCAGCTGCCCCAGGAATCTCAAAATCAATCCCTCCGTAATTTGACAGAAGAACTCAAGGATTACCAAGCTCAAGGCATTATAGTGGATAACTATGAAGATATCTTTTTTGATCTTTTGCAAGAACTCAAAGTAGCTAATTTACATATGCCCATTCTGTGCAACTTATCAATTTCCTATGATTTTCATACGGAATTGCAAAATCTGAATCCTAAGAGCCCAATTTACACGATTGAGCAAAAAGTGCCAGCAGAGTTTAAAGAACGTTATTATCACGAGTATCAGCACAAAAATTATCATCGTTACGCTTTTAACGCCTATGCCGGAGTACACATTCTCACTCAAGCAATTTTAGAAACTAAAGGCAAAAATATCAAAGAGCATATTGTCAGAGAAATGAATCCCTATGTTTGTGGAGAATCCTTTAACTATAACAGCCAAGGCGATTTAAGAGGGGATAAGTGGATTATAGAAAGTGTAGTCTTATAATACTAGCAGGCTAGTAACTAATGCTCAGCTGCAGCTTCAAAGTAGCCCAGACGGTAGTATTTTAGATTGAGTCAGCCCGAATTAAATGCTACAATTGGGACAAATCTTAATCCCCAAAAACTATGAAAGCTACCGTAGAAAAGGTTTTCAGTTATGCAGGGGTCCAAATTAATGGCAGTAAGCCCTGGGACATCCAAGTACGCAACGAGGATTTTTATAAAAAGATCCTATCTGGAGGATCCCTAGCCTTTGGGGAATCCTATATGGACAAATGGTGGGATACCCAAGCTCTCGATGAGCTTGTTTGTCGTCTGCTGCGCGCCCAACTAGACCAGAGAGTAACCCGGACCAAGGACCTAATTTGGAACAGTCTGAAAAGCTATTTATTCAATCAGCAAACTAAGCACAAGTCCAAAAAGGTTGGGGGGCAGCACTATGATGTTGGCAACGACCTATACAAATACATGCTAGACAAGCGCATGAATTATACTTGTGGATATTGGCGCCATGCCCACAATTTAGACCAGGCCCAAGAGGACAAACTCGAGCTAATCTGCCAAAAACTCAAGTTAGCTCCCGGCATGACCATGCTTGATATCGGCTGTGGATGGGGGAGTCTGGCCAAGTACGCCGCCGAAAAATACCAGGTGAAAGTCATTGGGGTAACCATTTCCAAAGAGCAAGTTGCTTTAGCCCAAAAGTTGTGTGAGGGCCTCGATGTAGAAATCCGACTCCAAGATTATAGAGATGTACCCGAAAAATTTGATAGAGTGGTCTCGGTAGGTATGTTTGAGCATGTCGGCTATAAAAATTACCGAACCTATATGGAAGTTGTGAACCGCTGCATGCACGACGATGGCCTTTTCTTGTTGCATACCATAGGTGGCAATCGCTCAGTTACTCGCACTGATCCCTGGATAGAGAAATATATTTTTCCTAATTCCATGCTACCCTCGGCCAAGCAAATCACAGCTGCCGCCGAAGGTTTATACTGCCTACGAGATTGGCACAACTTTGGCACAGACTATGATAAAACTCTTATGGCCTGGCACAAAAATTTCACCCGTAACTGGGACAAAATCAAAAAAAACTATAGCCCTAGATTCCAGCGCATGTGGAACTATTATCTGCTAAGTTGTGCTGGCTCATTTAGAGCTCACAGCAACCAGTTGTGGCAGATCGTCTTTACTAAAAAGTGGGCTCCAGTTGAATATAGAAGTATAAGATAAGTCTATATGTATCAAGCCATTATTTTCGACTTATGGAACACGCTGGCCCAAATCCAAAATCTGGCTGAGCTCAGACAGCAGACCCTGGAACTACTCGGTAGCCAAAGGCAGGCCCAGCTCATGCAGCACTTTCGGCAGTGGCACCAGACCAACAGTTCCAGCCAACAATTTATCTCGCAGCTAGATCAAGCTATAAAAATACAGGATCATGAACTAAAACTAATCCAAAGTTTTATTGCCCCTCAAGATTATCGTAAGTTTCCAGAGACAGATTCCGTGCTCGAACAACTGCAAAAGCGGGGAATCCGCCTAGCTTTATTAACAAATTCACCGCCCAGTTCCCATCATGCCTTTGAAGAAATGGGCTTGGCCAAATATTTTGAACAGCTAGTATTCTCCTGCGATGTTGGGCTCATCAAACCAGATCCTGCCATTTTTCAACTGCTTTGCCAAAAACTCAAGCTAGCTCCCCAGGATTGTCTGATGGTGGGGGACTCCCTAGAACAAGATGTGCAGGGCGCTCTCAATGCCGGGCTCCAGGCGCTGTTAATCGATAGGCAGGGCCAACAACAGCCAGGCGGGGCCAAAGCAATTCAGAGCTTACAATCCTTACTATGATAACTAAACTTATGCAAATTTTAATAGTCAGACACGGTCAAACCCTAGCAAATGCAGCTGGAATCATCCAAGGTCATCAAGATGGTCAACTTTCAGAGTTAGGACTGAGTCAGATCCAAAAAATCGCTCAGCGACTTAAAGAATACTCCATCGATTACATTTATAGTAGTGACCTTTCCCGGGCCGCTCAAACAGCCCAAGCCATTGCTGCATACCACAGCTCTGTGCCTCTCGCATATACCGAAAAGCTGAGAGAAAGAAATTTGGGCGAAATAGAAGGTAAAACCCGCCAAGAAATTGGAGTTGGACCAGACTGTGCTATAGGTCTAGCCTTCGAAACCCAAAATGGAGAGAGCATCAGTCAGATGTACCAAAGGGCCAAGCAGATCCTGGCTCAAATTATGCAGTCCCACCAAAGACAGTCCGTCCTATTAGTTTGTCACGGCGGTTTTGGGGCAGGTCTCATTGGAGCCCTCCAAAGTTACGCCGTACAGGATTTGCAGACCATGCCCAAATTAAAAAATACCAGCCTTAGTAGTTATGAGCTTGCCGAGGGTAGTCAGCAGCCGCAAACGATCTGCTTTAATTGCACTAAGCACCTGGAGTAAAATCTGCCTGCGCACAGGCTAAAAACAGAGTGCTCTTCGCTATGCCCACTCGTCCTTGCAAGTCTATAGCCAAAATCCCACACTCTCCAGCTTGAAACTCTTTCAAGTCAGCCACAGCCAGGTCTACCGATTTTTGAATATCTTGAGTTTGCTCATAAAAGTTAGCGGTTCTCATAGCGGTCATGCGCTGAGTTATTTTATCTCCCTCGCCGGTACAAATAACAGCCATATTTTGATCTGTATAAATACCTTGGCCAAAGAGCGCGCTGTCTGCCACCCTTCCGGGATAGCCGTAATACAAACCTCCTGTCGAGCTGATAGCATATACTAATTTCTGATCCATATCAGCACTAAGCACCCCCACCGTGCTTAGTTTCTTGGCGTCTAGGGCGGCTTGGCTTTTGGCCAGAGCTGCAAAAGGTGGAATTTGACCAGCTGATAGATGAAATTCTTTGAGTTGCTTGAGCCAAGCCATCTTGCGACGTTCTGTAACTAAGTTTTCGGCTACAAACCCCTCTTCTTCGGCAAACTTGAGGGCGTATTCTCCGGATAAAATTGAGTGATAGCCATACTCAAGTAGTCTATGGGCAAGTTTGGAAGGATTCTTAATTCTTCGTAATTGCAGTAGACTAGCATAATTTTTTTTAAATCTAGAGTCGTTGGTGGCTATAGCTGCATCGGTTCTAGCTTCGCCATCCATTTGCAGGATACTGCCATAACCCGCATCCAGCTCTGGATGGTTTTCTAGTACTTCAATCGCAGCCAAAGCCGCTTCTAAGGCTGAATTGGACTTTTTAGAATGCGCAACCGCCTCTTTAACTAGATTTAATTCTGTTTGAATGGCCGCTGGATCCTGGGTGTTCCAGGCTCCAGCATGGGCACAAATAACAATAGTCATACTGATAGATTATAATTTAATACCTAAGGAGGGAATCTTGGTAAGTAAAGCTTGCAAATCCTCTTTGGAATGGGCAAAAATAGAAGTTTTCACTAAGTGTTCCGCAGACTCTGCTGTAGAGCGAAACAACACCGGTAGTATACCAAGACTCTCTTGATCGAACAATAAATCTCCCAAAAAACATTTACAGGTCGCAAAGTCAAGCGGCAGAGGGAATTCTAAATTCGCATTTATTCCATGCACACCCGGAAACTGACTTTGCAGCAGGCGGAAATGCTCCTGAAAGGGTTGGCTTCCATTCATTCTAGGGTTCAAATCAAACCACTCTACCAGGTAGGTACCATGACTTTCTTTTGACACGATTGCGTCCCCTCCAATCAAGCCGTGGTAGCC
>CAZFPD010000038.1:1540-8413 GCA_964521035.1 uncultured Candidatus Peribacteria bacterium | reverse complement strand
AAATATATTTAAAGCAATGAAAATCGCCAATTCACAGCAATAGCCGCTCGTTGAAATGAGTGACTGCCAAAGTACTTGACACCACTGGAACCACGGGTATAACCTGAGTGGTAACCTGTAATTTAAAAGCATCACAATATCAGAACCACAAAATATAGAAATACCAAGCCGGGTAGAACCTTCCATAGATTCCTGCTCTAAAGAAATACAGCGGAAAGCCGAATTAATAAGCGGGCTAGCGTTATTAGTGCTCGATCCAAATAAGGCCATAGAGAACATACAAGCATTTTTCGAACTTTACCGACTCACTGAAGAAGAATTAAAGCAAAAATATCTGCAAACCCTCAAACATCAATATCCAGCCTATGAGTTTAAATTCACACAGGATTTAAAGTTGGAAGCCAAGCTTTTTGATAAGAAGGACGTAAAAGTCTTGCCAGAATTACCGTCGCAAGTTGAGAAGCTTACACTTTGGCATTGTGCCGAGCTCAGCGACATTTCGGCACTCTCCCAACTCCAAAATTTAAAGGAGTTGACGATTTTAGATTGCCCCAACCTCACCGACCTCACAGTGCTCAGTAGTCTGACAAATTTAAAGAGTTTGGAGATTGAAGATTGCCCCAAGCTCAGCGCCGCCTCCAAGAAACTAATCCAAGAATTTAACGCCCAACACGTAGATCAGCACAGCTAATTAGGGTAGGGGATAGCAAAACACCAGGCTGAATTCAAGAATATACAATCTCAAATTACGCATAAAGCTAAAAAAATAGCAGGACCTATTTGTTATTATCAGCGCAAAAAAGACGTCAACCGAATATCCTTATAATGGGATTTGCCAGCGGCCTTTCTATTAAAGTTTGCATCTACCAATCCTACAATAACTTCTTTTAACCTCTGAAACTTTTCTGGACTTTCTAAGTTAAGTATTTTTATATAAGAGAGGATCTTCTGGTCAAAAACACTCAAGTCTGCTTGCATTGGACTATCAACAAAGTTGATGTACAAAAGTTTAATTAAGTGACTATCTAGAGTTTTAAAGCGCGCTTGGATTTGAGCTGACATGCCTGTGACTTTAGGCAAAATCAAAAACAATGAAATTTCAAGGACACTATTGCTCAGCAAACCAACAAGAAAAGTATAGGGCAGTTTGCAATCCTCTAAGTGTAATGCTTCAGCATTTTCTGCATATATTTACACCCACGAACCTGAGTAGGGGTACCTTGTTCGACTATCAGACCATCCTCAAAAATGTAAACGTAATCAAACAGATCTAAAAGATTGAGTTTATGCAAGACAGAAACTATGCACTTATCCTTATATTTTTTGAATATATTATTATAAATCTCGACTTCATTTTGAGTATCTAGGCTGGAAGTCGGTTCGTCTAAAAGCAAAATTGCAGAAGATTCAGCCGCCAACAAACCACGAGCCACAGCTAAGCGCTGTTTTTGCCCGCCAGAGAGGTTCACGCCTTTCTCATTCATGTGCGTATCTAGCCCCTTTGGCAATTTCTCAAGCACAGGGTGAAAATTTGCCATTTTGATGGCCCGGTTAATTTGCTTCTCAGTATAATCCAAACCAAAAGTTAAGTTATATCGAATCGTGTTTTCAAATATTTCCGGCTCCTGAGGAATTAAACTCGTAATTTCAGACAGACAATGTATGTTAGAGAATCGTTGCTTGTCACAGCTCACCTGCACATTTTGAGGCTCATCCAAGCCTCGTAAAATCTTTAATAAAGTAGATTTGCCACTACCACTTTCTCCCACAAAGGCAATTTTACGAGCTCGACGCAAGACCAGACTTACATCCTTTAAAGTGTGGGATTTATGTTTCTCATCCTCATATTTAAAGTGCAAGTCAGAGATTTCTAGCTCAGTAAAATTAGCACTTACTCTATTTTTATATTTAGTCAAATCCAGATCATCATAAGCCTTAAAAATAGGTTCGACCGCTCGCATATCGGTGGCTCTTGTCATCGTGTGAAAATACTGCCACCCAAAATTGTACATCGAGCTTTCAAACTTGCTTAAGTATTGAAACAAAGCCACAAAACTCCCAACCATTAAGCTGGCATTTTGAATATTAGTGTATACATAAAAAATCATTAAACTTATAGTAATCATGTTCAAAACTATAGTAAAGACTAGCCACTTGGCTTCATTGTAAATGACCTCACTTTTGTAGGGTTTCTCAACATCTAAAATTAGGCGATTAATATGTTTTTTTGCCATCTTACTCAAGCGCAAAGTCACTACAGTAGTAATATTGGAGATATAATCATAAAATTTAGAGTTAGCACTATGTCTCTTGTTATTGGTAACATGCACTAAGCCCAAAATCTTTTTGTCAAATTTAGAAACCAATAAATAAGTAATTCCGGCAGCCAATATAGCTACTGAGCCCAACTTAGGCGTCAAAAATAAAATCGCTGCCAGACTGACAACAAACCAGGTGGTCGTTTCTATTAACTGGAAGCCGGTATCTGCAAACTCATATAAACCATTAGAAGCCTTCTCGATTCGACTGACTAACTCTCCAGAATGATAATTTTTGTGCCACTTCAAGGGCAATTTATTTAAAATATTGAATAAGTGCAACTTATAATTTTTTTCAATTACAAAAGAATTATTACGCTCCAAAAAACGTCCCGGCCCATGGAATAGCCAAAAAAGAGGGATTAAGGCGACAAACAATAAGAGATAGGGTAAAACATTCGCAAAAACAAGTTCTCGACTGCCCTGTATTTCATTAATTATCAAAGCAAGAATCAAAGGATTCAACAAATCACAGACGTATGACAGCATCAGTAGGATGTGAGCAAATATAAAACTCATCTTGCGTTTTGCCAAATTTTGCCAAGCCTGCTTATAAAGATATAGAACTGGAGATTTAGATTTCATCAAAATATTTAATCAACCTAATTTTACCCAGAAAAACAGCGTCTGTCAAGTATGTGGGCCAGCATAAACTTAGATTGAAAAATAATTTTAAGCTGCTAAAATGTTTTTACTTGGGTTAGTAGCTCAGTTGGTAGAGCAACGGCCTCTTAAGCCGCTGGTCCTGGGTTCAAGTCCCAGCTAACCCACCATTTCATCCAAGTCTATGCAATATCAACTGATGGGCGTTTTAAATGTCACGCCCGACTCATTTTCCGACGGAGGCCAATTCCTGGATCCAAACCGGGCCCTAAAGCAGGCTCTACAGTTGATTCAAGATGGTGCAGATATCATTGATATTGGCGGAGAAGCCTCCGGACCAAGCAGTACATACGTCAGTTTGGATGAAGAAACCCGTAGGATCATTCCAGTAATTCAAGCCATACGCAAGCAGTCTAATATTCCAATTTCTGTAGACACCTATAAATCCGAAGTGGCTGATCTAGCCCTACAAAATGGAGCCAATATGATCAACGACATCACAGCCCTGCGAGCCGATAATCAAATGCTAAATGTGATTCAAAAGCACAAGGCCAAAATCTGCATTATGTACGCTAAAGACCCAACAGCCAGAACCACCCAAACAGCCAAATGCTATGAGGACATCATCCAAGATATTTATAATTTTCTCAAAGCACGCCTAGTATTACTAGAAAGTGCCAAGATTCCAAAGGAGCAGATTGTGATTGACCCTGGCATGGGAGCCTTTTTAAGCAGCATTCCCAAATACTCCTATGAAGTCATAGCCAAGTTGCAGAAATTAAAAACCCTACACCCCAATATTTTATTAGCCATATCCAGAAAATCCTTTTTGCTAGACGATTTTCAAACTCGAGATCTCAGGGCTCAGTCCTTATCCGCAATCGCTATTTTAAATGGCGCCACCATACTCAGAACTCACGAGCTAAAGTCCTTAAAAGCATATTTAGACCAAGCTTTTTGCTTGCCAAAGGCATAAAGCATCATTATTATACGAAAAATTTAATACCCCCAATGCATAATAGTGCCTTTGTAGGACTCTCCAGCAACATAGGAGACAAAGCATACCATATTCAAACTGCCATCAAAGAAATTGCAAAATTCGCAACTATCCAGCATATTTCGAGTATTTATCTAACTGAACCAGTTGGCTTTCAAGAGCAAGACGAGTTTTTGAACGGAGTCCTGCAAATTCAAACTGGGCTATCGCACCAGGACCTGCTCAAAACCCTGAAAGCAATTGAAAAACAATTGGGCCGAGTCAAAATTATCCAAGATGGGCCCCGCATAATGGATCTCGACATCCTATATTACAATGATTTGTGTTTCCAAAGCCCCACACTCACCATTCCTCACCCCAGACTCCACCTCCGTAATTTTGTTTTGACCCCCTTATGCGAAATCGCTCCAGAATTTATGCACCCAATATTAAAAAAAACTAGCCAAGCATTGCTCGCCAATCTTAAAAATCCAGCTAAAGTCAAATTTTATGCTACTTTTAATTGACAATTACGACTCATTTACCCACAACCTGGCACAATTGATTCAGGATCAATATGTTACAGTGCGTATTGTAAAAAACGACCAGCTAAGCTGCCAGCAAATACAAAAGCTGGATCCAAGCTATATAGTAATTTCACCAGGGCCTGGCAATCCAAGTCAGAGCGGGATCTGCAAGCAAGCAATTACAGACTTTTATCAAAAAATCCCAATCTTAGGAGTCTGTCTGGGGCACCAGTGCATAGCAGAAGCCTTCGCAGGGCAAATCGGAGCCGCCAAGCAGATCCGCCATGGCAAAATTAGTCGCCTCCAGCACAATTCACAAGGATTATTTACTGGTCTCCCGCAAGATTTTCAAGTTGCCCGCTATCACTCTCTGGCCATAACAAGCTTAAGCCCGGAGTTTACAATTACAGCCCAAGCGCAGGACCAAGAAATTATGGGCATCCAGCACAAGCAGCATCCGCTCTATGGTATCCAGTTTCATCCAGAATCCTTTTTGTCTGAATATGGCTCACAAATTATTTCTAATTTTCTAGCATGTCGCTCATAAAACAGTTCCAAGGCAGTCCAGAAAATGGGACCAGCTTCTTATATTCAGCCAAAGGCGGATTAGCCATGCTAGCCATACAACCACAAGCCTCATTTCAGGGGAACTTATCCGAATTACCAGCCTTTGTCAGTCAGCACCGAGATAAATTAATTGTCGGATACATTAGTTACGACGCCAGCCTAGACCAGCATCAAGTTTATTCACGGCACCAGGCAAAAGATCGATCAATCGCTAGCCTCAAATTTCATGCCTATGCTCAGTGGCAAGAAGAAATTATTCCAACACAAACACCCAAAAGGCAAAAGTTTAGCGGTGCAGATTTTCAGGAACGAGTCAGCCAAGCCAAGTATGAACAAGCCTATCACAACATTAAACAGCACATACAAAAAGGAGACATCTATCAGGTGAATTTAACCCATCAACTACAGGGCAGTAGTCAAAAAAACAGTCAAGACCTGTTCCTAGATTTAATTGCCAGCAACCCAGTAGATTTCATGAGCTATCTAGGTTTTGCAGATTACCAAATCTTATCCGCCTCCCCCGAACGCTTTATCAGAATAGCCAAGGGAGAAATCACAACTCGTCCAATTAAAGGCACAATTGCCAAAACAGATTGCCCTATTCAAAATCAGGCTCAAATTCAAGCCCTCTTAAATTGCCCCAAGGAAAAGGCCGAGCTGAACATGATCACAGACCTTCTAAGAAATGATCTGGGCCAGGTCTGCCACACAGGGACTGTGCGAGTTAAAAGCCACCGGTCCATCCTAGAGTGTCCAAACATTTATCACACCTACTCGGAAATCCAAGGCAAACTCAAAATGGATCCGGTACAGGCCCTAATCTCCATGCTGCCAGCAGGATCCATCTCTGGTTGCCCCAAAAAAAGGAGTCTAGCAATCATTGACGAGCAAGAGCATTCAGCGCGTGGGATATACACTGGAGTGATCGGCTATATTCATCCAACTGGCATATTAGATTTTTCGATTGCGATCCGCACCTTGCTAAAAAAGGGGAGTCAGGTTACATTAGGAGTAGGAGGAGGGATAGTCCATGATTCAAAACTCAAAAACGAATATGCCGAAACTCTCCAAAAAGCTAAGTCCTTTAGAAATATACTATGAGAATCATGATAAACGGCCAAGCCACCCAAATGACGCAGGCCCAGGTCTCAATCTTTTCCGAGGGCCTACAATACGGATTTGGCATTTTTGAAACCCTCAAAGTCGAACAGCAGAAAGTCTACCGTCTGTCCGATCACCTCGAGCGTATGTTTAGCTCGGCCCAGTTTTTAGATTTAAAAATCGACTTTACAGCCAATCAAATCAGCTCTCAGATTCAGACTATCATCACAGATTGTAAAAGCCTGGCAACTGCCAAATTAAAAATCATTGCCATTCCCCAAAAACTGATTTTAATCTACGAATCCCTCAATCCCCAAAATATAAAAACCGCAAAATTAAAAAGTCTGCAAATATCTAGACCTCTACCGCAAATCAAAGCTATTAGTTATCTCGCCAGTTATTATGCCCATCGCCAAGCCCGCCAAGCTGGATTTTACGATAGCTTACTGCTCAACGAACAAAATCAGGTCACCGAAGGTGCTTATTGTAATATTTTTTGGGTCAGCAAAGGCCAAATCTTTACCCGCGCTCAGCAAGTTTTACCCGGCATTACGCGGAAAGCTGTTATCGAAATCAGCCCCATCCCAATCCAATTCCAAAATATAGCCTTCGAGCAAATCCTGCAAGCCGACGAAGTTTTTCTCAGCCAAAGTCTGGGTGGCATTATTCCAGTTACTCAAATTGATCAACAGCAAATCGGGCAGGGCCAAGCCGGAGAAGTTAGCCAGTTAATTCAAGTGGCCTACCTCAAAGATAGGCAGGCTCGCTCCCAACAACTGAC
>CAZFPD010000038.1:0-1530 GCA_964521035.1 uncultured Candidatus Peribacteria bacterium | reverse complement strand
GCTAAAATATAAATTTTTTAAAAACTTTAATCCCCGAGGATATTTGTTCGGACAGGCCTTGGTTTTGCTAAAATTAAACCAAAACTACCATAAAACTGCTTTAAAACAACAAAACAGTTCTATAAACCACTAAAATTTTCCTACGCAGACGGCCGATTGTCTTGAACAAAAATTGGTATATCATCAAAACCATAATAATACTGACCAAATCGGTATGAAATATGATGCGCATAAGAAGGTGTTCTGGAACTAATAATTCTGGAATTAGAACCAATAGTACCACTTATCATTCGAGCCATATTAATAAAAGATGAACCCATCTTTAATTGCCTAGACGATGCTAATTTTGTTTCAGCATTTGAGCATGAATCTAATAAAATATCACTTCCCCTTAAAACTTCTAACTCTCCTAAGTTTGTCAAATCTAGCTCATCCTCTAAACTCAATTGCAATTCACCAGAGTCTTGACTTGTAGCATTTAAACGTGGGTCCTCACCACCAAAACTTATAATATCTTGAGACCCATGACCACCAATCTCTAATAAGTCAATGTGAACTCCAAATTCTTCTAACTGCAACATTATTTCGAAAAACTCTTGTTCTGTCCTGATTTCAAAATACAAATTATTCTGATCTTTATCATATCGAGATACTGGCTTGTTAAAAGCTCCTCTCTTGTCAGCATAAGGATAAAAAGTAACGTTAAACCTTTTATTTTCAAAAAAACTTTTATCTCGTCTATCAAATGCCGCTCTTGAATCAATAATATTTCTTAAATAAGCATAGGGTCTAACTAAGTGATTATAATAATTAATGCCTAATTCTTCTAATATTAAACAATCATTTTCAATATTAGTAATTTCATCTCGTAACTGTAAATTATGATCATATCTTAAAATTCTAACAGTCATATCATGGGTAGACTTATTGTAGTTATGATTTACAAGCTCAAAACCCCCAGGTGTATTAAAAACTTCTGCATCTTTGGGAACCTCTATATTAAGTAAGGTATTAATTATTCCAGCGTCGTCATCTACAGACATCTCTGTTACAAAAAATCTAAATTCAGGTAATTGAATATACTTTAATAAAGTAGCATAATCAAGATTAATTAGAGCAATATCGAGACAAGTAGGAATAATATCATTTGAAATTTCATCAGGTATTTCTTCATAATGTACTAAAAGAACTCTGTAATCTTCAAGTATTAAATCTCTCAACCTAGGATAAAGCACACTTAATTTACTATAATGTTTAAATAATGCATTAACATTTCCAGAAACTATGGTAGTTTTTACAATAGATTCAAGGACGCTCGACAATTCAGAATCTAATGCAGATTCTAGAACATCTAAGTGCTCTAATAAAGAAAGGGCAAATTTTGATTCTAAAGTTATTAAGGCTTTAAAAGCTTCTAAATTTTGATTAATAAACTCTTCAAGATTATCTAAAATAATTTTTGTTGTATCAACACGTTGATAAGACATTAACTGAGATAAATCATTGAAATCCAATCAGAATGAAAACGAC
>CAZFPD010000037.1:3628-8801 GCA_964521035.1 uncultured Candidatus Peribacteria bacterium | reverse complement strand
CTTGACCCTTTTTAGTTAGTAAAAAATGTAGCAAATCAAACTCCCGGCGTCGCAGTAAAATGTGATGAGGCCCGCGTTTGACTGTCCTTTCTAAGGTGTCTAATTCCAAACTGCCCAGTTGATACTTACTGTAGTTTTTAATATCATAACTTTGGATAAGTCCGTCTATAAAATTGCACAAAAACTGCTGACCCAACTCACATAATATTGGGTAGTCAACTCCATAATTTAGAGTTTTGGTTAAGTTTATATTAGAAAAATCCTTATTAAAGGTAACGACTTTTAAACTGGGAAATTTTAATTTAATATTTCTAATTTCATCCAGTAAGTGCAAATGAGCTTGGGTGAAGTCTAGGAAATATAAGACTATGGATTTGGCCTCCTGCTTATCCAGTTCTTTTTGCAGGAAGTAAGAATTTTGGATTCGAATAGGCTTGATATTTTTGCTATCAAGGAATTCAAAATATGGATTCTCCATTAAATAGACATTTGTGTGCATAGTTTTGGGTTTAGGGATAGTTTGAATATAACTAACTTTTCCGAAATAATATTAAAAAGAATCTAAAAAAAATTTTAGAATCAAAAAACTTTACTTTTGCTGCTTTGTATTATAAAATTGCTAGGCAAATTGGAGAGATGGCAGAGTGGTCGAATGCGACGGTCTTGAAAACCGTTAGGCTGGCAACGGTCTCCAGGGTTCGAATCCCTGTCTCTCCGCCATTTTGGAGTATGCAGCTTTTCAGAATTAAGCTTAGCAGATTTAAGGAAACTGCTAAATTAACTTTTTTTAATTGCCTTTTAAAACTACAAATAAACTCGATATGCTTAATTAAGTACGAAATGTACCTTGGCTTGTTGGATATTTTAAGTGCCGGTGTCAGATCAGCTCCTGTGACTTAAAAAATATCGTAAATCAGAAGACATTATGTGGCACCCAATTCCAGGTGGAAGATGTGCCTAAAATGTTAGGCCTAATCAATTTGAAAAACTGAGACATCGTGATGCCGTTGGAGCAGATTGCGCAAGACCTGATTTTTCGGACCAAGGATCCCGAAGGCAATGTGGTGGAGTTCTAACAAATTTTAAATTCCTAGAGAGTCTTGCGTACAATAGCTTTCTAAGCTGTCAAAAGATGCGCGCGAGCTTTTTTGAGTTGTTTATCAAAGTTAATATCCATATTAATGACTTTCAAATTGAATTTTTGGGCTTGGCGATCGAAAATTTTGCCAAACTGGCAGATCATTTTTGCAATCTTAGTAAAGGTTTGCGGCTGCTTGCTTCTAGCTAAAATCCAGTCATTTGGCGTGGTACTTTGATGAATATTTTCGACGAACTTTAACTCATCCGTTTTGATAAGAAAGATACTTTGGATTTGCCCAGGATACTTGGATTGCAACTGAGCAACTAGTTCTGGGGTGATGTGATAACCCTCAATTATAAAATCGTTGCTGTCGGTAATTTCGGATAGCACAAACATATCGATGGCTTCGTATAAGGTTTGGGCTTGTTGCTGGTAGGCTTGTATGATTTGATCGCTCGAATATTGTGCATATTTTTGATCATTATCTTGGCAGCGCATTAGACTGGCCGGGAACTTGAGCGGCCAGTCATTTTCGTGAATATAGGGTTTAATTAGGTTTTGCAGGGTGTCTGTGGATACCCAGGGCAAACCTGGGCTTTTGAATAAATGTTTGGCCAATGTGGTTTTGCCAGATTTGGGTGGTCCGCCTATTAAGTAAATCATAGCTGTTAGTTATTACTTCCTGCAGTTTTGGCAGAAGTTGAGGAATTTATTACGATACTGCTTACATCCGGCGCACTTTACTCGGATTTCTAAATTACAATTTGGGCAGTAGTTGTCTTGCAGGTTGATGGTAAAGGTGCATCCTGGACATTTGCTATCTTTGAGACGGCGAATCGCAACCTTGCGTGGGTCAAAAATGCGGCGTTGGATGTAGTAAACTATTCCTCCAAATAAAGCGATAACTAGGATGATGGATCCGTAATATAAAATGAAACGTAACACTGGGACTTCTAAAAGGAATTCGAAGATTCTGGTGATAAAATTCTTGGGTAAAACGTAATACAAAAAGCCCAGTACGACCTGCAGCAATAGTGCGGCAAGTGCTCCTGTAATCGCTGTGAAAATCAAAGTGTAGGGACTGTCTTTGCGCTTTAGTTTAAAATAATAGCGCAGAGTCAGGGCAAATAAAGGTAAGACAAACAAAAGTTGTAATAAGCCGACTTTGAGTCTGTACCATACCATTGCAGTTTTATACTCTTCTTGGGCTTGCTCGAATGCTTGGGCTAAGGCCTGAATTTGCGGCTGTAACTCTTGAACTAAAGCCTCTTTTTGCTCCTTGAGTTTGGCAAATTGTGAGCGCACCGAAGAAAGACTTTGCTTGGATTTAATCACACCTTCTTGCTGGGATTGTTGGTCCAAAATTGGTTCAATTACTGCGATGCTCTCTTGCAAACTGAGGTCATAATCGGAGCGATATTCGTTTAGGGTGTCTTGCTCCCGATTTAAAATCAACTGCTGCTTGTTGAGATTGCGATTGACTAAAAACAATTCTTGCAACTTAGGTTCCAGGGCCTGATACTGACTATATACGCTGGAGCCAGAGCGCCTGCCAACACTTTCGTGTGCCCAATATATATATTTGGGTCCACAATCCCACTCCATCCGGTCTTTATAATTTTCGGTGATGTTTTTCACACAATACTCTGGGGCAATTGGCTCGTCTATAGTGTCTGCAATATCATAAAAAACCAACTGGCTAACTACAAATATAAAAATAGCCATGAAAGTTAGTAGTAAATAGCCAAGCTTAGAAGTTTTGACTTCGCTTAGCTGTTCAATGTGGTGTGGACTACTCATAATGAAAGGGGTTATATATTTGAGGAGTGTCTTGTTCTGGGTCTGGATCGCTTGGACTGGGAGGCTCACTTGGATTTAATAATTCATGAATTTTAGCGAGGATCTCCTCGTCTGGTTGCGGGTCGGGTGGGTTTTCTGATCTTGGAGGCTCTTGGACTAACCGGAGGAGGTCAGCTAGATTCAATTTCATAAATTGGGATTAAAGAATTAAAAAGAAAATATTAACTACCATGATACCTTTGAATACATAGGCGATGGTATATTTAGTTTGGTGTAAAAAAAACTTGGCCCCCAGGTATGATCCAATTAAATCGGCTACAAAAATAGTTAGAACTAGGAGTGGGTCGATCAATCCAAACATTAAAAAGACTGCAGTTGCGACTAGTCCGCCACAAATAGCTGGGATTTTTTGAGTGGAGCTGGCTTGAATTAGAGAAAAGCCAAAAAAATAACACATCACAAAGTATAGAGCGCTAGCTATCATCCCAAAGGTGGATTGCCAGAGTAAAATAACTGAGGTAATGATCCAGCCGAGAGTTTTTTTGCGATGCGATCTTTGCACTGGCTGCAAGCCTACTTCTGGTTTATATATCATAAAAACCAGCATCAAAATCAAGAGGATGCTGACTGCATTTTCTATCATATTTTCCGGTAAACTGACCAGGGTCAAAGAACCAAGCAGGGCACACAAAATTGCTAAGGCACTTAAGGGCAGGACATAGCGAAACTGAATACTTTTAGATTTAAAGACTTGCAGCAAAAATCCAATGTGAACCCCCAAGGCCCCAACGCGATTGTTGGCTAGAGCAATGTGGGGAGGTATGCCCAGCATCATCATGATGGGTAAGCTGACTAAGGCTCCTCCGCCAAATAAAGACCCATAACTGCTAGTGATTACACAGACTATGAAAATAATGAGGTATGTCATTCAGGTAGATTATCTATTGCTTTAGCTAAATTGTGATCTTTGTCGGTTATGGCGTTTTGGTCGTGAGTCATGAGCATGATTTTGACTTGATTGTAAGAGTGAATCAAAATGTCTGGGTGGTGATTGGCCGCATTGGCCAAGTCTTTCACTTGATTTACAAACTGCACGGCTTCAGAGAAATCTTGAAATTGAAATTCCTTTTGCAATGTTGCTTGCTTTATTTTCCAGGCCATGGATAGAGGGGTTATAAAATTATTCTGTTTTTCCCTTCAGCCCTTTAATTTGGGCTTGCAATTCTGCTTTTTTTCTCTGTTGGAGTTGTTCAAAAAAAGTGGCGCGGGCCTGATTTGGTTCTAAGTCTGGGTGATCTAAAATAAATTGCCCGCTCTGTTCATAATCTGCGGCTAGAGGCAGGAGGGAAAAGCCAGCACGAGCTAGTTGACTGACATCAATGGGGAATTCACAGTCTAAATTCTGAAGATATCCGCTAATCTTTTTCAATCTTTTCAGAGGATCTTCCTCCCCTTTAATTAGTATTTGCATCTTTCTGAGATGGAAGGCTATCCGGTGATCTGGAGTTTTAGCTGGAGGTGGGTTTTCTATATGAGACATGGTACGGCATTTATAATATTATTATAGCAAGAACCTTGAAATTTTATAGTGCTTTACAAGATTATTTTAGTTTGTTAAAATTTGGAGGTCTAAATTGGAGAGGTGCCAGAGTGGCTGAATGGGGCTCCCTGCTAAGGAGTTAACCTGGGTAACCGGGTTCGAGGGTTCGAATCCCTCTCTCTCCGCCACACATATCAATAATGCACAAATATAATTCGTCTGTTTTATACTTTGTGATTTTATTGAAACAACTGCTAAATGTAATTTATTGCCCCTGCCACCATGGAATGGGTATAGCTTGTTTTTAAGCTGCCTCTTTTTCTAGTCTTTCTTGGATAGTTTGTAGGTCTGCTTCTGAAACTGGAAATAAATTATCGGCTATGTATTTTCGGACTGCCATCGGATCGCCCTGAATACCATAAAACCACTTATCGCCGAAATCTCCTAGGCCTGGTTCGATAAACTTCCTCTCATCTAAATTGTTGTCTTTTTCCCCGACTACTACTTGAGAGTTTGGTTCTGATTCTTGAATACAATCAATTCCTTCTGGTGCAGCTACCACGCTACAGAATACGAATTCTCCCGTAAAGCCTGCCTGCCTGGCTGCTGCGGCTACGGCCAGCATAGTGTTGCCTGTGGCTAGCATGGGATCCGCAATTACCATATGTTTAGTGTAGGCGGGTATCTTTTTTAAGGCTACGGTCCCCATAGTTTCTGCCGTTTGCTCGTCCCTCCAAACATCTACAAAATGA
>CAZFPD010000037.1:2065-3618 GCA_964521035.1 uncultured Candidatus Peribacteria bacterium | reverse complement strand
GTATGACTCTCTATATCATAGAAAGCACGAGCAAAAGGTAGGGCGGCACGTAGTGGGATCACTACATGTAGCGGTTGTTCTGCGCTAGCTGCGGGTAGTTGTGCTATGACTCGTTGAGTGATTTTAGCGATCACCTTTTCGGCATGGTCCCGAAATTCTTGGCCATGACACTGCTCGGCCTCAGGAAGGTCTGGGTAACCTTTTCTGAGGGCTTGTAAGTCCGGATCATTCGGAGTAGCTTCTGTAAATTGAAACATATTGAGTGGGGTTAATTTTGCTTCCAATTTATTTTAAGCTTTTTAAAAATATAATCAATCTTATTTTAGATATATAAACGTGCTTGTTTTTATACTGGCAATTACTGCAAACTAACCCATACTTAATGTATAAAAATCTTATGCTAAACTTAAGCCTAGTGCTGGCTAGCCAACTGCCTAGGCCGGCCCAGGCTCAGCCAGATTATGGCTATAATCTAAGCTACGCCAAACAAAACATGCAATTAAGCCTCAACCACCTAAATACGCAAGGCATAAAACTGGGCTATGAATCCGTGTTGGATTTAGATTATTTAGAAATCAATAACGCCGTCTTCTCTTATTTGCAAGGAGGCCAGCTCAATAAGTTAGATTTTAGAGCCTTTTTAAGTTCCATTATTGACTTGCCGGACCAAACTAGTGCCAAGCTTTCCTTTGGAATGTGGCGTTCTGACCTGGGCTTTTTGAGTTTGGGCTGGTCATTTAATCTGCAGGGGCTGAGGCTTAAGACTGAGTCGGGGCTGGCGCCGGTTTTTTGGGAGAAAAATAAGATCTCTCTGCGCTTGTTAGAAACTTTAGGCCTGAGTTATAAAAAATGGAATGCAGGTTCACATATGGAAATTAGTTCCGATGGCCAATTGCAGAAATACTGGGTGTATACAACTTATTCAGTCAGCAGCAGTTTAGCCTTAGGAGGCCTGTTGTACAATAATGCCCCTATGTTATTTGTGCAGTTTCAGTAAATAATCGGGGTTGGCTAAAATGTGGCGAAACCAAAAGGTGAAACGCTCCGGCTGTTTTTGTATAGCCTGCTTTAAGTCTGGCAGGCTAATCCATTGAAAATCTGCAGCTTCTTGGGGATTTAATTGCGGCGGCTCATCACAAATTCCAGTAAAAACATGGTCTAGCTCGTGTTCTACTAGGCCGCTATCAAACTGGCATCGGTATATAAACTTGAATTTAAATTCCAGCTTAGCCTCAAGCCCCATCTCCTCTCTGAGACGCCTGTTGGCGGCTTGGAGGCTGGTTTCTTGAGGCAAGGGATGACTACAGGCTGTATTAGACCAAAGGCCCGCAGAATGGTACTTAGCATCGGCTCTTTTTTGGATTAGATATTCTCCCCGGCTATTAAAAATAAAGACTGAGAGTGCTCGGTGGAGCCTGCCTTCTTGATGGGCGGCTAATTTTTCCATCCTGCCTATGGCTTGATCTTGTGTATTCACCAATATGAGCTCTGGCATAATTCCTATTAAGTACATATATTGTGGCATAAAATAATTAAAAAGCTACTGACATAAC
>CAZFPD010000037.1:0-1965 GCA_964521035.1 uncultured Candidatus Peribacteria bacterium | reverse complement strand
GAGGCAGGTATTTCTGAGGAAAATATCCAAAAAGCACTTGCCAAGGAGATTCCTTTAGAGGCCATGCAAAAGGCTTATAAGGCTGGTGTTTTGTCAGAGAAGGATAGCGTAGAGGAATACAACTTTTACTTCTTTTTTATTTCGGTCCTAAGTGGTCTTGGCATCGCAATTGATGTATTTGTGGCTACTCTGGCCATGTATAGAAAACTCAATACTCGGAAGAAACAAGTTCTTTGGGCAGCCCTCGTTGGCGGTTCCCATATTGCACTACCAGTATTAACTGGAGGCGCCACCTGGGTCGCGAAGCAGGGCCTAGGACAGGAAGATCATTCAGATATGATTTCACGTGGTATTAGTGCTGCAGGATTCGCTGCCATCACTAAATTCCTTTGGGATGAACTAGTCGGAGAAGAAGATGAAGAAGAAGAGGTGGATATTTTAAGTGCAAAAAACTGGAAGGCTCTATGTTTAGCGGTTTGGGGAGTGTCTGCTGATGCAGCTTTTTCTGGTCCTGCTAAAGCTGATCAAGCAATTATTGAAGAATGGTCAACTAAAAAAACGCTAATTAGTGCTGGTATTGGAGGTTTAACAGTGGCCGCTGTAGCTCTAGTTGGCGTGGCCATAGCTGACTATCTAAGAAATTCAAGTAACGAGAAGGTAGAGGAGTTTTTAGAAAATAATGAGGATCAAGCCATGGCTTTAGAAACTTTGGTTCTAAACTACTTTGGTACTAATGCCCTATTGAATGGTGCTTGCAAGCTGGATCTGAACTTTCTGACAACTGTTATTATCAATGGATTCTCGTCTGGTGCCTTACTTAAAGTCACTCAGACCAAAGAAAGCTAGTTGAATTCGAGAGGGCTTTAGTTTAGACTTTGGCTATGTATGAAAAACTAATTCCCAGTTTGCAATTGCCATGCTTTAGCTTAAGTTTTGCTGATAACTCAGAGCTGTTCAATCAACTTTGTATATCTGACCTGCAAGCTGTGGCTAAACATTTTGAGTCCCTTTTTCAAGGCCTGCCTACAGATTGCATAGTGGGACCGTTTGGTGAAAACCGATCCCAGATGCTGCAAGCCTTTGCTTGTAAGGATATGCTAGATGCAAAGCGAGTCATGCATTTGGGACTGGATTTGATAACTATGACGACTAGTCGCGTGACTACTCCCCTGACTGGTCGGGTGGTCCTCAGCCAGAATGAGCAAGGTGCTGGGCAATTTGGTGGATTGCTTGTTTTAGAATCAAATTTTAGGGGTCAAACGCTGTATTTGCTGTTTGGACATCTAGATCCAGCGCTGCTGCCCAAACTTGGTCAAACTATCTTGCAAGGTGAAACGCTAGGCCAGCTTGGAAAGCCAGATGTAAATGGAGGATGGCTGGAACATCTACATTTCCAGCTTATGACGGAAGAAGGGTATAAGGCTGGTTTTGCCAATTTAGGATATGGGAAAATCCAAGACATAAACAAATACGTCTTGGATCCGGTGCTTGTTTTACAATGATTTAGGATTCCCTGACTGTTAATTTTTGCTTCTTGCGGGAGCGAGTTTTCTGTTTTTTGATTTTAATTTTTAACAAACCATCCTGCATCTTACAAGCTACTGAATCTAGCTTGGCGTCTTCTGGAAGCGTAAAAGCACGGCTAAATGAGCTAGATGAGCGTTCTTGAAAAATATAATTGCTGTCTTTTTCTTCCTGCTGACTACTTTGACAGGCGCTGATATACAAGCGATTGCCTTCTAGTTCAACTAGGACATCTGCAGGTTTATAGCCCGGGCATTCTAGATCCAATTTGTATAGGGTTTTAGTTTCCGAAAAATTGGCAGATGGACCCTTCGGACCTTTAACTTTAAAGCTGTAGAAATCAAAGGGCTTCAGGAAGTTATCGTTAAAGAACTCATTCATTAGGCTGCGCTTGCTTGGGCTTTTGGCTTTTTTCTTCATGAAGATATTATTATAGATTAA
>CAZFPD010000036.1:0-9542 GCA_964521035.1 uncultured Candidatus Peribacteria bacterium | reverse complement strand
CATCAATTATTGAAATCCTATTTTCAATTTGTAAAAAATATGTTTCACAATTAAAAGAATTCATATCCCGCAAATAAGCTTGTAAAACAACATGCTTGTCACGTAATTTATCTATAAATTCATTTAATTTGTTTCTAACATCAAGGCGAAAATTGAAACTTAAAGGATCATCTAAAACCTCTTGATACTCTATACCCAAAGCTGCTACATCCTTAACAAATTGTGTTAAATACTTATGTAAATTTACTGCACCATCTGCTTCTTGTAAATTTAATATTTCTGTCGACATCTCAGTCAAAAAGACCAACATATCTTGGTAAAAAAATTGTATATCATTAAATTTTGATACGTTCTTACTCAAATAATTATATAAAACCTGCTTTAATTCATCATAATCCGGATAACTCCAACCATGCTGATGCATTAATGCATGCCAATACTCATGAGTACATACACCTACTTCATAAATCTCGTCAAACTGCGAAAAATAAACCACCTTGTCCTTCGGATGATATTCAGCAAAATAATTAAAATTCTTTTCATCCAAAACTTTACCTACAACTCTCAGATTAATCCTTCGAACCATTGCCTCCAAATCCAAATCCACATTTAAACAGAATTGATCTGTTTTATCAGGAATTGTCTTAGATACAGATGTACATGAAACCAAAAGCATAGAAGACAACAACAATGATTTCATATCCAAATTCTAAAGTACAAATCGACACAATAATAACAGCATCTCACTAATAAAGCAAGATTCCAAAAAAAATCACTTAAAAAAAACCTCCACACAAAAGGCTTTATTATCAAAAGTCTCTAAAACATAAAAAACTTGCAAAGGACAAAGAAACGTGTTACAATAATATGATTATCATTTAACTAATAAAAATGAACATCCATAAACCAGACGATTTAAGATTAAATACACCGGAGCAAAAACAACCTGAGGTGAAAGAAGTGCAAGATACCACCCAACAGTATTTAACACAACTCAAAAGCGAAATTGATAAGGCCAACTCTACCGACATACAATCATATTTAAATCAAGATCATGTCCAAGCTGCGATTAATGAATTCCGAAACGGAAAATTTGATACACTAAATACTGCTCAAAAAAGATCGCTTCTCAAGGCCGCGATGTTCTATCGGGCCAAGTTAATGCAAGACTCAAAAACTGACGAAGGAATGGATGCAGGTGTTTTCTTTGGTGCAATGTTAGCCAAAGCAACATTCGCAACTGAGGAAAGTTCAAACTCGCTTATTGAATCCTTAGACAACAAAACTGTTTTAAATAAACTTATTTTGCCTCTATTTGGTGAGATCAAAGTTACAACTCGCAAAGGAAATCTACTCACCAGAGATGCAGATGGAGATAAAATCGGCTCAATCCCATCAGGAGCTAGCTTAAAATTAGATATCAAAGCAGAGCCAAGTATGATGGTTGCAAAGACCGCCACAGATGCACATTTGTACACAGCTGTAATATTAGAAAACGGCACCAAGGCATATGTTTGTACCGAATTTTTAGGCACCAAAGTTAGTAATCAAGCGTTTACAGACTTCCTCAAATCAGGTAAGCAACAAGCTGAAATGCAAGTATCTCTAGATGCTTACAAGGCCTATACAGACCTCGAAAGTAATCTCGCAACTAAAGTTTCAGAAATCCAAAAAAATAATCGAGCACTCAAGGACGCCGGTTTAAACAAGCGTCTACAAAAACAGACATTAGAGGCTCTGCAAGAGCTAGTTCCCTTAAGAGATAATATAGCAGACGGTAAAGAACTTGGTACCGTTGAAAAAAATAGAGGGAATGCAGCTGGCACTATCGAAAATAAATTGGCATATTATCAAAGGATGCAAACCTTAGCCAAAACAACACAAGATAATCTTAGAACCTATATTGCTGCAAATCCAAGTGCAGCACCAGTAGCAGCAAAAAAAGTACGCGATAGGCGAGAAGCTATAAAAACAGCCCGAACAGCAGCAAAAGAAGCAACCAAGTATCGAGACAGCCTGAAAGCTCATGCAAAAGGCGTAGAATTGGACAGCTTAGACTTTGAAGACTCTAAAACAATTAGTAAGGTAGCTGCCAAACTGTTACTAGATCCAACAGGCTTTAACACAGAAGTTCAAGATGAAATTTTAACAGGGGTTTTAGAAGAAGAATCTACTGAATACAAACAACAGTTTCTTGGGCTTTTAAAGAAGATAAAGCCGTTAATTACAACAAAAGGAAAAGAGCTAATGACAGGTATAGAAGCCAGAATAAAATCTAATACAAATCCAGAACACCAACAGTACTTAGAAACAGAATTAAATACCTGCCGCGAATTCTATAGCGCTGGCATTCAGAGCCTAAACTTGGCAGAGATCGCAATAAAAGCATCGATCAAACAGGATGAAGAAGATGAAAAAAACGATTGGTAATTAGATAACATCCAAGCAGTCTCCAATCAGTTTTACCAAACTAACACTCCACAAAATATCATAAAAGCCATCCCCAAAAAGATGGCTTTTATTGTAACCTAATTCAAAAGAATTGCTAAACAGCCAAGCCATTGTTGCTTATAAACCATTCTGGCAGTGTCTCAAAGAACTAAATTTGAATCCCCTGGGCTCTGGCCACGGCCAGGGAGGCGCGCAAAAGGCCCTCGACTGAGCCGGCGTCAAAGCGTTCGCCTTGAATCTGCTTACCATAAACTTGCTGGCCTCGGGAGATTGCTTCCATCAAAACATTGGCCAGGCGCAACTCGCCGTTTTGAAAATTGTGCAAGGCAGACATTTCATCCAACAAACCTGGGATCTGGGGACTCAAAACATACTTGCCTATCACTCCAAAATTAGAAGGAGCCAGACTCGGTTCAGCAGGCTTTTCGACTAGGCCTTTTAAAGGAGCATAATGCTGTTTGGCATCAAAGGGCTGGGCCAAATCAACCACGCCGTACTGACCCAACATATCCTGACTAAGCTCTGTAAGAGCGATTACCGAACCTTGAGTCTGCTCATAAACCTCCAGCAACTGGCTCAAGGCCGGAGTGTCTGAAAAAACTAAGTCATCTCCAAACAACACGGCCACCGGCTCGTTTTGCACCAAGTGCATGGCCTGCAAAATGGCATCGCCACAACCGCGAGGCACAGGCTGACGGACATAAGTAAATTTCGCCAATTTGGAAATGGCCTGGACTTCCTTTAAAAGCTCATGATCAAAATAATCCTCGATAGCGCGCTTGCCACGGCCAGTGACTATAATGATTTCTTCTATTCCGGAGGCTACCGCCTCCTCCACCAAATAATGAATCACCGGCTTGTTTAAAACTGGCAACATTTCCTTAGGTTGAGTTTTGGTGACCGGTAAAAATCGGGTTCCATACCCGGCCACTGGCATTATAGCTTTTTTAACTTTCACTGTTCTAAATTAAGTTTTGCTATCTCTATCTTCAAAACACCTTGATAAAGTTGAGCATGCATAGATTCATAATCTAAATTCAGAGGCAAAACCACCTCACGCGTCAAGTTACCGTAAAAACATTCTGAAATCAAGTAATCCTGATCCTCATAATCATCACAAGGTCTGCGAACCGCCTCTATACTCAACACTCCATCGGAACAAATCGCCACTCGCAAATCGGCTGGCAAAACTCCCGCCAAAAAACCCTGAATTAAAATTTTAGAAGGTAAATCTATAACATCCAAGCTCATTTCGGCCGCCTGCACATCACAAACTTGCTCTCTTTCTCCCTTACAGGCACAACTTAAATCCCCAAACTCCTGACAACATTCATTCATATTACTTTGCTTTTTTAAAATATAATAAAAATTCCTGGCGATTTATGTTTTCCTTCTTCAACAAGTCCTCAGCAATCTTAGTTATCAACTTCTTATTCTTTTTCACTATCTCTAAAGCCGTCTTATAAGCCTCATCTATGATTTTTAAAACTCTTTGATCGATTTCGTAAGCCATCTTTTCAGAATAATTTTTAACATGTCCATAATCCCTACCTAAAAAGACTTCATTTTTATCTTCTCCAAAAGCCAATGGCCCCAAATCTGTCATACCAAAACGCGTGACCATACTACGTGCCATTTTCGAAGCTCGCTCCAGATCCGAAGAAGGGCCTGTGGTAACTTCTCCAAAAAAGATCTGCTCCGCCACATAACCACCCAACATGGCGGCCAAATCATCTTTATATTTAGAAACCGAATACAAATGCTTGTCTTCTTCAGGCAGATACCAAGTTACACCCAGGGCTTGTCCTCGGGAAATAATAGAAATCTTATGCACAGGATCACAATTCTTCAAACTATGCCCCACCACGGCGTGTCCTACCTCATGGTAAGCCGTGATTTTTCTTTCCTGCTTACTCAAAACCCGAGATTTCTTTTCTGGACCCAAGGCCACCTTTTCCACAGCCTTCTCAAAATGCTTTTGGGCTATCTTTTTCTTATCTTCGCGCGCGGCCAAAATCGCCGCCTCATTGACCAGGTTTTCCAAATCAGCTCCGGTGAATCCTGGAGTTTGACGTGCAATTTTTTGCAAATCAACCGCCTTTTCCAAAGGCTTCTTACGTACGTGCACCTTCAAAACCGCCGTTCTATCCTTAATATCTGGCCTATCAACCACTATCCTTCTATCAAAACGTCCAGGACGCAACAAAGCCGGATCCAAAACATCCGGGCGATTCGTGGCCGCCACAACTATCACCTTAGAATCCACCTCAAAACCATCCATTTCAGTTAATATTTGATTTAAAGTTTGTTCCCGCTCGTCGTGCCCGCCTCCTAGGCCAGTTCCTCTCTGCCTACCAACCGCATCTATCTCATCTATAAAAACTATACAAGGCGCACAAGCCTTAGCCTTCACAAACATATCTCTGACTCTAGAAGCTCCCACTCCCACAAACATTTCCACAAACTCACTACCAGATATAGAAAAGAAAGGCACATTCGCCTCTCCGGCCACTGCACGGGCCAACAGCGTCTTCCCCGTTCCAGGCGATCCAACCAGCAAAACTCCCCGCGGGATCTTCGCACCCAGGCTAGTAAATTTTTCTGGCTCTTTTAAAAATTCCACAATTTCCTGCAACTCTTCCTTAGACTCAACCGCACCAGCTACATCATCAAAAGTGGTTTTGCCCTTAGCTCTATCATAAAGTTTAGCCCGCGTTTTGCCAAAAGTTAAGGCCTGCGAATTTTGACTCGAAGCCGACTTAAACATAAAAATAAAAAAGGCAATAATCAAAACCACCGGCAAAAAACTCAACAGTACATCCCACCAAATCGTACTATCCTCCTTGACATTTATATATAAAGATTCATATTCCGGCAAAGTCAAAGTATCTTTTAAAGGCACTCCGGCCTCACGCAAGGCAAACTTAGGCAGACTCTTTTGATCTAAGTAAGAGATCTTAGATCCTTCCAAATGCACCTTAAAATTATCAATATTTTTGGAGGTAATATCCTCTCTAAATTCAGAAAAACTCACCTTCTTAGGGCTTTTGTAAACCGCATCCTGAGTATAAACACTAAAACTAATCACTAGCGCCAATATCAAAAGGATCCAGATGCTAAAGCGTCTTTTAGGTAGCTTCTTGAGAGTATTTTTCATCTACATTTTTTAAATAAATTCACAGTGCATATACTACCAAATTTGCTCAGATTTGCCAAGCTTATTATCTAAAAAATCCAAAATATCTAAATCTCCCTTTTCTCCCCGCACATAAAAAGGCACCTTTTGCAAACGACTGGCCTTTTTAGGATTTCGCAAGCTAACAACTCCTCTTTGTTCTAATTTTTGTTGAATTTGCCCCAAAGAAAACTCACTAATTAAGAAATGATCATAACTCACATACAAAAACTTACCCTTATTCTCAAACAACTTACCCGGAGGGCCTTGCACCAAGCTCAATAAAAAATCTAATTTTTTAGCATTCAAGGCCTGAAAACAATCCTTCAAAATCAATTTTTGCATCAAGGGTGCTAAAGCTAAAAAACTCTGCTTCTGGATTTTATAACCCCACAAACTCTGACTTAAACACTGAGTTTTCGCATTTTGTTTCGCATAATTGATAAAATCCAAGAGCTCGGCTAAATTTTTAAGAGTCTGAGCAAAGCCTTTGCGAAAATTTAGGATTTTTTTAAACAAATTAGGTAAAATATCTAATCTCCACAAATTGCGCAAAAACTTATTATCTGCATTACTTGCATCCGGAAAATACCTGAGATTATGCGAATTCGCATAATCCAAAATTTGCTGCTTAGTAAACTGCTGCAAAGCTCGTTCAAAATGCTGCCTTTTCTTCCTCAAATTCAACAAACCCTCTATACCACAACCGCGACTTAAATTCATAAAGAAACCCTCTATCACATCATCTAAGTGATGAGCTGTGACTATTGTAAAACCCTGACTAATAAATTCTGCATAAAATTCCAAACGACGCTCTCTATAAAAACCTTCAATATTGCTTTTCGGTCGAGTTTTTATTGTACGCACATGCAATACCTCACAGCTCTTATCCAAATAATCAATAATTTCTGAGGCATTAGCTAAAGTCCCATGGTCTACGTTTAAAACCTCAAACTCTAAGCCTTCTGTTTGGAACAAATGCAACAAAACCATGGAATCCACGCCACCAGACACAGCCAATAAATACTTGCGCTTCCTATCTAAATCAAGCTTCATAATAAGGATTTAAACTCTCCATTATCTGCATATTATCATCGGGTAACATCATATTCCAATGCTTATACGAACACTTCTCACATTGGTATAAAATCTGGTAATCGGTCTTTTTACCCTTCCGAAAGGCCAAAGCTCGCATCAAACCCCCACAATCTGCTGCTCTATCACCCGGATGCACATCCACGTGCAAAGAACACAAGCAATACTGGCAATGATCTCGTATAAAAGGGCGAACTGGCTTATTCTGGCGTGCACAATTCAGACAAGTAAATTCCTCGTTCTTATATGTAAATTTTGTATTCATGCCTTGTATTTTGACTAAATTTCAAGTATAATAAGTAGATAACCCTATTTTATGTCAAAAATCGACTTTAATCAAGGCTCTAAGACCAAACCACTCGATATTATCCTGATTGTAATCCTAATTTTTACAATAGGTTTCGGAATTTATAGCAAACTCCAAATCAATAGCACTCAAAACAAGGTCGATAACATTCAATCAAAATTGGATTCCTTGCGCCTTAGTCTAGACCCAGATCAGATCCAAGCTGTGAAACTACAGACCAAAAAGGCCTTTTATGATCAAAAAACTAATTCAAGAATTTATTTCACCAATTTTCTATCTAGAATCCTACAAATCAACAATAATCAAAAAGGCAATGTGATCAAATCTATTTCCTTTTCCGGATCCAACAATTTTTCTAGCAACTTCCAAACCCCAAGCCAAAGCCTAAATCCCCTCTTGGATGCCACCATTATCATCAAAAGTTTCGCAGACTCCAGCAATTTTCTAAAAACCTTTACGCCTTCTATCAACATCGGCAAAAACGTATTTGATAAAATTCAAACTCAATTCTCCATTCAGGGAGAATACCAGCCAGATACGCCAGAAGAACTCTTTATTTTTAGTGATCCCAAAGCTCAAGAATCACAATCTAAGATCAAAGATATACAAGAAAAATTAAAAGCTAAACAATCCTAAATTATGAATTTTAAAAAATACCAAGCCGTCATTCTAGCGCTACTCATCATTATCATATATAATTTCTGGATCAGCCCAGCCCGTTTAGAACTAGAACAACAACAGCAAAACTTCGAGCGTATTGATCAGGAATTAAAGGAATTAAACCTGATCGACATTGATTCCAGCCAAACTCAACTTAGCTCCCTAGACAAAGAAATCCTAGACCAAGCCATTCCAAGCGGAATCAACCAAGACCAAGTCATTGTCCTATTAGACGAACTACTCAAGAAACACAACGTTTTTGACAACACTGGTTTTAATTTCCAAAAATCTGCGGCCGACACCAAAAATCAGATTAAACTGCTAAGCATCAGCCTCAGCGGCAAAATCAATCTCCAAAAACTTCCTGCCTTCCTTAAGGAACTCGAAAGTCATCAAAGATTTTTCTATCTAAAAAGTCTAAATTTAAGTGTAGAAAACATCGAAGAACTAGAAGTTGCCAATTTTTCCATTAGCCTAGAAAGCTACTTCAGCTAAATCCAATATATGAATTTGATCCAAAAAATCGACAATTACCTGATAGACCACCAAAAAGTCAAACTCAAAGACAAGGCTGATTTTTTTGGACTCTTTGCCACCTTACAAAGTGCCGGCATTTCCACGCTAAAAGCCCTAGACATTTTGAGTCGAGCCGTGCAAAACAAAAAACTCCGCAAAGTTATAGTCCAAACCAAACAAGACGTACAAATGGGACAAAATCTCTCTCAAAGCCTACAAAAACATCCACAGATCTTTAGCTCCACCGAAATTGGTATCCTCAAAGCCGGCGAATCTATAGGACAACTCGACAAAATGCTCGTCAAACTCAAAAAGAAACTCGAAAAAGACCTCACCCTACAAAAAGAGGTCAAAAGCGCCTCCACTTATCCCATCGTCGTCATGCTCATTTTAGTCCTAGCCGGAATTATCATGTTTGGCTTTGTCATCCCTCAACTTTCTGTACTCTTTGACGAAAACAGCCTAGAACTCCCTAAACTTACCAAATTCCTAATGCAGTCCTCCGAATTCTTCGTGGCCAATTGGTCCATCTTACTGGCCTGTTTAATTTTAATTGGACTTTTCATCCAAAGCTATTTTGACACTCCAAACGGACAAATCAAAAAGGACTATTTACTACTTAAAACCCCCCTTTTAGGCGACTTTTTAAAAAGATATTATCAAATTAACTTTTTTGACACCCTAGGAAACCTAGTAGAAGCCGGCGTGCCCCTAGAACAAGCCTTTGAAATCATCACAGAAGTAGTAGACAACAAAATCTACCAAATGCAAATCACCGAAACCAAAGCCCAAGTCAGAAGAGGTAAAACCATCTCCGAAAGCCTAATCAAGGCTCCATTTTTATTTGCAGAAACCGCCAGCGAAATGCTTTCGGTCGGCGAAAAAACCGCCAACATCGCTGAAATGTCCCACGAAATCGCCCAAAACCAAAGCGCCGAACTCTCCTACCGCCTCCAAAACCTAACCACCATCATCGGCCCACTAGTCATCGTCATCGTCGGTGTCATGGTCGCCGTCTTTGCTCTCGCAATTCTCAGCCCCATCTTCTCCCTTTCGCAAGGCGTGATTAGCTAAAATTTTTAACCTGGTCCCAAAGGCAAAAGTTTGCTAATATAAAAACACAGCCTTTTTTATATGCCAAAATCAATCCCCGCCTTCACCCTCATAGAAATCATCATCGTAATTGCAATTATGGGCTTTTTAGCTACACTCAGCCTAGGCAATTTCAACGACACCAAAAACCTACTCGATGAACAAACTTTTGTCTCAACTCTAAAAAACGACCTAGAACGCCAAAAAAACCGCATGGCTAAAGACAAAGAAAACTGCTATGGCTTC
>CAZFPD010000035.1:0-9625 GCA_964521035.1 uncultured Candidatus Peribacteria bacterium | reverse complement strand
AATTAATTATGTAATTCTTGATAAGTTTTTTGATGTTAAGCTGGACTCTTTTTATGATTTTTTAAGTAATAGGGATTTTTCAAAGCCAGCTATTAAGTTGTTTTTGATGAATTTGTTTTCTGAACAGAATTTTTTAGATAAAATGTATTCAGTTTTTAAGAAAACTGAAGTTCGAGAAAAATCTCGGGCATATCCTGTTTTTTACCTAATTAAACAAAATTTTCCTAACAATAATTTGCCTAATTTTGAGGCGAAGCTTAAAGACGCCAAGTCTTGTTATGCTCGGTATAACCCGACTTTAAATGCAGATAACCCGCAGACGGATGGTGGTTTTTCTTCATTAATTAAAGAAAAGCTCTGGCTGCAAAAGCATTTTCCGAATGCTAAACAAGAAGAGATTGAAAAAATTTCTGGGTTTTATAGTAGTGGTTCAGGAGGAGATTAGCTTGATAAATAGTTGAGCTAATTAATGTTAATGCTATTTTGAAAGGGTGACGATAGAGGCTTTTATATTAAATCCTTAATTTCCTCTGGTAATTCGCACTCAACGCAAATTTTTTCTTGGTTCCAGTTAAATTGAAGTTTGTAGGCGTGTAGGGCCTGGCGTTGGATGCTTGGAAAAAAGCGTTGGTTGAGTTTGTGGCTGCCGTACTTGGGGTCGCCAATTATGGGTAGGCCTATGGAATGTAGGTGGACGCGAATTTGGTGCGTGCGGCCAGTTTTTAGGTTGATATCTAAGAGGCTGATTTTGTATTCGTCGATTTTTTGGCTTTTAAGTAGTTTGAATTCTGTCATAGCTTGTCTGGCGTGACTAGAGTTTTCAATTGTCATTTTGGTTCGATTGGTGAAGTCGCGAGTAATGGGTGCGTCAATTAGGCCTTGTTTGCTGTCTGGCTCGAAAAAGCAGATGGCATAGTAGTTTTTTTGAATTTGCCTGTCTGCCATCATTTGGTTGAGTGTTTGGTGGGCCTGGTTGTTTTTGGCAATTATTAAAAGCCCGGAGGTGTCTTTGTCGAGTCGGTGGACTATGCCTGGGCGGAGCTTGTCGCTAGGGCTTGAGAGTTGCATTTTGTTGCCAAGCATCCAGTTGATTAGAGTTTCTTCTTGCGGATTTTGTTCAGCTGGATGAACAGAAATGCCAGCTGGTTTGTTGATAATGTACAGATCTGCATTTTCAAAAACAATTTCTAATGGATGGGGGATGGATGCTAGTTCTGTTTTGATTTCTGTGACTTCAATCTGGATTTGATCTTCATTTTGTAATTTGTGCGTTTGTTTGACAGGTTTGCCGTTGACGGTAATTGCGTTTTGGACAATGAGTTTTTGAATTTGCCCTCTAGAAAATTCAGTGTTTTGGCTTAGGTACTTATCTATTCTTTCTGGTTTGAGATGATCAAATGTGATTAGCATTGTATTTTGTGTTTGTTGTGGTATAACATTAGGGTAAAAAGTCTATTTTGTCAAAATTAACCCCATTCAAATGACTAAATTTAATTTTAAGCTTCTTGCTGATTTCGACTGGTATGTAGCAATTTCTCGAGGAGGTTTGGCTCCGGCTTATCGTTTAGCAAAATTAACTGGGGTAAAAAACATTGATACCTTTGTGGCTCATTCTTATGATGATGAAACTCATGAGGCTAAAGAAATGCAATATACTCCCAAAGATTATTCTCATTTGCAAGGTAAGAAGGTTTTGTTGATAGATGATTTGGTAGACCGTGGCACAACCATGGAGTTTGCCATGCAAAAACTGTTGGAATTTGATTTGCAGGATTTAAAAAATTTTGTAGTTTATAAGAAGCAGCATTCAAGTGTACATCCAGATTTTTTTGTAAAGGAAACGCCATCCGAGCAATGGATAGAGTTTAGTAATAATTTAGAAGATTTATTTTAGAATGAAATATAGTTTAGGTTTACCACCTGTTGAGGAATTAAAAGCGGATTGTTCTGCGTGCCAAGGCATGTGTTGTATGGCTCATAAACATCATGTTAGTGAGTTGTTTCCAATTTCTCAGGATAAACCAGCGGGTAAGCCTTGCGAGTATTTGCAGTACGATGCTGGGTTTGCCTGTGGAATTTATGAGCAAAGGCAAAGCCGTGGTTTTCATATATGTTGTAACTTTGATTGCTTGGGAGCGGGTCAAGAGCTGAGCCGTTTTTTTGAGCAAAACTTTGGCTATAAGTGGTCTGCAGATCCGTATATGCATGACCCTGCTGCGCATAATAATATGACTGTAAATATGCGTTATGCCTATAATTTGTTAGAATATACTTTTCAGCATATTGTAGGTTTTTTGCAGGATGTTGGGCCTGTTCGTACTCAGCTTGTATATGAACTATGTGCGGATTTTTTTGATGAATTGTCGGAGCATTTATATAGTGATACGCTTTCGGGCAAGGAGTTTGATCCAAATTATTGGGCACACTCTTTGAAGGGTGTTTTGTTTATTATCCGCCGCCGATTTGAGCTGCTAGATTTGCTTGAACAGGGCTCCTTACTGGATGCCTTGACTAGAATCAAGGAAGGCTGATTTTTTCGGGCATTTGCGCCATGATGTTGTAGATAGCTGAAGCATTTGATAAGAATTTGGCAGTTTAATTGGGGGCTTGTTTTTTTTGGCTTTTGTAGAATCTAAATTTTTAGTATAATTAAGAGGCTTTAAATTTAGATATGAAGATTTCTGTGGACTCTGCAATTTTTGATAAAATCCCTTTGTTGCATTCTAATTTCGTTTTAGTTGAAAATATTGAATTCAAAAATAAAAAGGTTTCAGATTTATACGATGGTTTAAATGAGGTTTTTTCGATGTTACGTGGCCATAAATCTTTAGAAAGTCATGAAAAAATTGTGAAATATGAGAAGGTGTTAAAAGAGCTTGAATTGTCTCATGCCGAGGTTTCAACTCGGGCTATGGTAGAGTTAATTGTTAAAAAAAAGAAGGATTTAATTCTAAAGCATCCGATTATTGATGCTTATAATTTTTTTAGTTTACAAAAATTAGTTCCAATTGGGGCCTATGATTTGGATAGAATTGCAGGAGATTTGATGTTAAGACCATCTGTCTCTGAGGATAAGTTTTTGAAATTAGGTGATAAAAAGCCTAAAGCAGTTGATGATTCGGTTGTATTTGCTGATTCTCAAGAGGTTTTGTGTAATAATTGGGTGCATAAGCAGTCGGAAAATCAAAAAATTCGAGCGGGCTCAAAATATATTCTGTTTAGAATTGAATCTTTGGAAGAACCTGATCAAAACACTCTGCTGTTAAAAGATTTTCAAGATCATATTGCCGAGTTTTTTGACTATGATACTTTGCAATGTTTAACCTTAGATGCTGACAATCCCAGCGGTCAGTTAAGTTTGTCTAAAGAGGCCTTGGCTCGGAAGGAGCGATTTTTAGATTACACTGATTTGTTGAGTCGGGGAGTGAGCGATATTATTGTAAAAGAGGACTTAATGGAGCGTTTGATTAATGGGAATAAGCTTAAAATTAAACATGGAGTTGATCCTACCACCACCGATTTGCACTTAGGTTATGCGGTAAATTATGAAAAAATGCGGGCTTTTCAGAAAAGGGGCCACACGATTCAGTTTTTGATTGGCTCTTTTACAGGCAGATTCGGGGATCCCTCCGATAAGCAGGAAACCCGTAATATGCGAGATAAGGAAGAGGTTATGGTTGTGGCGCAAGCTTATATTGAGCAAATTTCTAAGATTTTAGATCCTGATAGTTTAGAGGTTTTGTATAATGGGGATTGGTACGATGAGATGTCAGCCGAAGATTTGCTGCGTTTAATGTCAAAAACTTCTGTAGCCCGTATGCTTGAAAGAGACATGTTTCAAAATAGAATCAAGGAAGGTAAGGGGATAGGTCTGCACGAAATTGTATACCCTTTGTTACAAGGTTTTGATTCCGTAAAAATGGAATCCGATCTAACTATTATTGGTACGGATCAAACTTTTAATGAATTACAGGCTCGGCCACTACAAGAAGCTGCTGGTCAATCACCACAAAATATTATTTCTATGAATTTGTTGCTTGGAACCTGCGGGAAAGAAAAAATGAGTCAATCTCTCGGGAATTATATTTCTTTGGCTGATACGGCTCGGGATAAATTTGGCAAACTAATGAGTGTGCCAGACTCGATGATAGAGGTTTATGCGGAAACGGTTTCTCGTTATGATAGAGTGCAATTGGATAAATTGCGGGTAGATTTGCGCTCTGCAGAAGTAAATCCTCGGGATTTAAAAAAGGCTTTAGCTTTGCATATAGTGGCCAATTATGATGGTGAAGAAGCGGCTGCAGATGCGGCTGAGCATTTTGAAAGTGTATTTCAAAAGGGGAATGTGCCTGATGATATGAAAAAGTTTCCGGCTAGTAGTTCTCAAACCATAATCGAAATTTTGCAATTGGCAAATATGGTTAGTTCGAGTTCGGAGGCACGGCGTTTGATTGCTCAAGGTGCCGTTAAGTTTGAAGATCAAAAAATTGAATCTCTTGAGCATACTTTCGAATCTGGCTCTTCGGGTGTATTAAGGGTTGGCAAACGTAAATTTTTGGAATTAATAATTGAATAGTGTTAGATACTGAGTTGAAAGGTTTGATAAGGACTACGCAATCTCGTTTAGACTCACTTTCTAGTAGAGGAGTGCGGACTTTAAGCGAATTGCTTTTGAATTTGCCTTGGCGTTATTGTGATGAGACAGAATTTGGTAATGTGGCTGATTTGAATGCCCAAGATGCTATCAGTGTGCAGGGAGAAGTCAAAAATGTGGCTTTACGAAGGACGCGTAGCGGCAAATCTATGTTGGTGGCTAAGTTTTTTGATGAAAGTGGGGAAGTGGAGGTTTTGTGGTTTGGTCAGGTGTATTTAAAGCAAGTTTTGAAGCCGGGAGTGAAGGTGGTTATGACTGGAAAAGTTAAATTTGCTTCGGGTAAAAACACACTAATGTCGCCTCGAGTTGAGATCATCAAGCTAGACCAGGAGTTAAAGCACTCCGGGCGTTTGGTGCCGGTGTATCATGAATATGAGCAGATTTCTTCCAAATGGCTGCGTGAAAAAATTCATCCGCTTTTATATGCAACTAAGTTTTTTAAGGAAAATTTACCTAGTTTACTGTTAGAGCGGTTTAGTTTAATGCCGCGGGGTGAGGCCTTGAGTCAGGTGCATTTTCCGGAAAATGAGCAGGCTTTGAAAAATGCGCGTTTTCGTCTTGGTTTTGAAGAAATGTTGGTGATACAGTTGGGTGTGCAGAAGCGGAAATTTGATTTAAAACAGGTTTTAGGTGATGGGAGTTTGGCTTTGGTCTTGAAAAAAGAATGGTGTCAGCAATATTTAGATTTGTTACCATTTACTTTGACGGCTGCGCAGCAAAAATCGCTAGACGAAATTTTGCAGGATCTTGCTAATCCGGAGCCAATGAGCCGATTGGTCGAAGGGGATGTGGGTTCTGGAAAAACCGTAGTGGCTTTTATGGCCATGTTTTTAGCTTATAAAAATAAAAAACAGGCTATGCTGATGGCTCCAACCGAAATTTTGGCTAAACAACACTTAGAGAACGCCATGACGCTTTTTAAGAGTTTGGGCGTGAATGTACAACTTTTGTCTGGGTCTATGACTAAAAAGCAAAAAAATGAAATAAAAATGGGTTTGAGTACAGGTTTGATAGATATGGTGTTTGGGACCCATGCTTTAATACAAGATACGGTAGAGTTCAAGGATTTGGGACTAGCGGTTATCGATGAGCAACATAGATTTGGGGTTTCGCAGCGGGCTTTTTTGAAGCGCTTTGGTTCTCCGCATATGCTTTCTATGACAGCAACTCCGATCCCCAGAACTTTGGCCTTGACCATTTACGGGGATCAAGATTTGAGTATAATCGATGAAAAACCCGCCGGCCGTAAAGACATTATTACCCGTAAGGTTCCAGAAAAAAAGCGAGCTGAGGCTTGTATGTGGATAGAATCTCAAGTTCAAGCTGGGCGTCAGGCTTATATAGTTTGCCCTTTGGTTGAGGATTCGGATTTTATGGAGTCTAAATCTGTTAGTGCCGAATATGAGCGTTTGTCTCAGGAAGTTTTTCCTCATCTTAGGCTGGCTCTTTTACATGGCCGGATGAAGCAGTCAGAAAAAGATCAGATTATGTTAGATTTTAAGGAAAAGAAGATTGATATTTTGGTTTCTACTACAGTCATAGAGGTTGGTATAGACGTCCCAAATGCTTCGATTATAGTCATAGAGGATGCTGATCGCTTTGGTTTAGCTCAGCTGCATCAATTGCGAGGAAGGGTAGGGAGGGGAGAGCATCAAAGTTATTGTTTTTTGTTTGTGCAAAGTTTCTCTGAAAATACCCGCGAACGTATGAAGGCTATGGTTAATTTTTCGGATGGTTTTAAGCTGGCTGAAATTGATTTGGATTTAAGGGGTCCTGGTGAAGTTTATGGCTTTCGTCAGTCTGGAATCCCTGATTTAAAAATGGCTAGTTTGACAGACGCAAAACTGGTAAAAATGGCTCAGGAAGCAGCAGAACTCCTAATGAAACATGATCCGAGCTTGGAATCTTATCCAGATTTATTAGCAGAAGTTTATAAAGGTGTGCAGGAGATCGATCTATAGCAAAAAAAATAAATTCGTCAAATTTTTGAAGGGGGATAGTCAGAATTAGCTGATGTTTTATTTTATATGGTGTGTTGTTTTTTTGTAAAACACATTATGTTGTGCAATATTGTTTAAAAATAGGTGATTGAGTTAAACTTAAAATCTGTGTTTTTGACAATCCTTTATGAACCTTTATGCCGTACAAGATATATTGTGCGTACTTAATTCTATGTGCCTGGACTCCTCTTTTCTCTAGGATTTTATACAAATAATTTGTATTTATGCATGTGCTTAAGTTTGATCCCCACTTGGTTGCAATATATGTGTTTATTTTTCGTGATTTGTACTATTAGATCTGGGATAAAAGAAAAGGCCTGGGGAGGCCTTTGAGTTGGGTGTTTATTTTTGGAGTTCTCGGTAGACTGAGTAGTTTTTGAGGATTATGTATAGTAATAATAGTCCTAGATAAGCGCGAAAATAGTTGTGCTGGCTAATTTCTGGGTAATACATGTTTACTAAGCAGTAGCTGCCGGCTAGTAGGATGAGACCAACTAGGCTTTGTAGGATAAAGAGTTTAGAATATTGCATGGGTTTTAGTGGTTAGTGTTATATGAGATCTTTTTCTAATTGTTTGCTAAATTGATTAGCAATTTGATTTGCAATTGGCATGTTAACGCGCTGCTCGTGCCATTTTGTTGTAGTGGATGCTATTTTGCTTGCTGTGGATGGACTGAAGAGGTCTTTGTATTCCTTCCATTGTTCGCTATAGGATTTGCTAGAACTGAGGTATAGTGCAGTTGGAGCTGCGGCCAATAAGGTGGTTCCGGCAACTGCGCTGCCTAGTATGAGTGGGCTTTTGGATAGAGAACGAGTTGTTAGGTCTAGTTTTTTGGCTTTGACTGCGCGTCCTATGTTAATTAGGCCTGCCTGTTTGGTGAGGCCAGAGGCGAGTCTAGTGCCGGCTTTGGCTCCAGAAAGGGCAGATACTCTCATAGCAATTCCGGCTGGTCCAGTTAATAATGTGAGTATATCAAAACCTACAGACAGTCCTGCATTAGTTAATTTTTGGTTCCAGGTGAGTTCCTGATTGCCAAAGAGAGTTTTATCTCTGAAGAGTTGTGCTATTTGCACGAGTGAACCAACAAATGGTATACAGAATACGGCGCCGTCTGCGGCGGCTCCGGCCACACTTAGGAGTGAGGCATTTTTCTTGTTGTAAGCTTGGATTCCACCTAAAATTCCCCCAATAACTGTTGGGCTTTTAAACATACCGAAGAATCTTTTGATGCTGCCACCGATACCGGCGCTAGTTTTTTCAACTGTGTCTAGTAGGACTTTGTGGCTAATATGTTTTTGGCTTATTTTCTGAAATAGGCTTTTTGTGGTGTTGCTATTTCGTTCTACTAAGTCTGCAAGACCCTCTATAGCCTTTTTGTAAGCTGCACGTTGCTTAGTGACTTGGTTTAGATTTAGTTTCCCTGTCCGGAAGTTTTTTTCGGCAGCTTTCATGAGTTTGTTGAGTTCTTGATAGGCCTTGTTGGCGTCTTTTGTTATTTGACTGGTAAGTCCTATGGCTTGGCCAACTTGTTTTGGTCCTAGACCTGTAGAGCTCTTAAATATTTTTTGATAGTTGTTGTGGTTTTGAAAGTTTGTTAGTGTTTTTCCGTATTTTAAAAGATCGGTTGGTATTAGGCTGGCCATTTTTGGTAAGTTTTTTTGCCCTCCACGCAATCCTTGGATTTTAAATTTACTAGTTGTAGTAGGGTCTTTAAATGGATTGATGGAGCTCATTAAGTGAGAAGTTACTTGAAAACCACGCACCATGCTAGGGAAATTTCTACATACAATGTTCCAGAAGTCTGGTTCGGTGTCTTTACCATAATGGATGGTAATAATTTGCTCTAGGCTCATGGCTCCAGCTGTTAGGATGTTTTTATCTCTTAATGCCTGGATTTGAGGAGCCTGAAGATTTGAAAATCGTTTTCCTAAAAGTTCGCCTTTGCTGAGTTTTTCGCCTAGAATTTGATCAGCATGCTTGATGCTTGGTTTTAGACATTTGATTAGAAATTTGGCTACAGTTTGGTATTGTTTTACCTTGTCTGCATTGAGTCCAAGGGGCTTAATATTTCCCGTGGAGAAAGCGTGTAATTGGTATACTGGTAGTTTGGCCAAACTTTTGAGCTCTAACCTACTGATATTGTTTTTCTGGCCTAGCTCTTTATTTAGTTTGTTGTGTAAATCTGTGTAGCCTTCTTTTAAAATACGGTATTTTTTGAGAGTAAGTGGTAATTCAATAATTTTGGTGTAAGACTGGGCACTGTCAAATATGCTTTGTGATTGATCTGGATCTTGTAGGAGAAAGATTAGGCTTTCTTCATCTAAATCTATATATCCCGCTAATTTGTCTTTTAGGTGATTTATTGCCCGTTTTAAAGTTTGGGTTGTGGCACGACTGCCTTTGGCGAGGTTTTCTTCAAAATTTTCTTTAAAGCCTTCTAAAAATGGCAGGCTTAATGTTCGTCTGAGGTTGGTTAGTTGGTATTGGTTGCCATTGTTGCTTTTGTGCTCTGCTATAATTTGGTCGACGTAATTTGTAAGCGGATCTTTTTGTTGATTGGCATTTTCTGCAATTTGATTGAGTCGGTTTAAAAATTCATATTTGTTGTAGGTGTGATGAATTTCTTTTAATATTTGCTGGGCATTGTTTGGCTCGATGGCTAATTTCTTAAAGAGATCTTGTAGTTCGATTTTGTATGCGGTTTCGTTGAGTTTAATGTTAGCATCGCTTAGTAGTTGCTCAACAACTTGGGTGGCTAATTGGTCGATTGTTTTTTGTTTGAGTTCGGTTTCGATTTGTTGGCTTAGGTGGGCGAGACTGTCTGATGTGTCTATGCCAATTTGATTTTTGAGTGTGAGGTAATCAAGTAGCTTAATTTTGGAAGCTGGGATTTTAGCTTGTTCTTTAGCACTTTTGCGCTGAGGTTTCGTTGATTCTTTTAGAGGTGGTTCTTGCATATTTGCAAAGATA
>CAZFPD010000034.1:0-9650 GCA_964521035.1 uncultured Candidatus Peribacteria bacterium | reverse complement strand
ACAAGACCTTCCATATTCCATCCATCATAGAAACCAGTGGTAATAGCGGCATGGTCAGCATGAAAAAAACTATAGAAAATCATCTGGCAACCGGATTCATATCTAGCGAAACAGCTGAAAATTACATTAGTGGTTTAGGGATTTAAACCAATTCATATTTACCTTCTCTATTTTTTCGGAATTTGTTTTTCTTAGAAGATAAATTTATTTGTATAGTAATAGGCTTCACCTTACGCATTTTTAAAACTTCTTGAGTAAGATCCACTAAAGGCATAGGACCTTTTTTAGACAAAATACTTTCCAAAACATCTGAAACTGTACCCTCCTTAAAGCCCCAAGTACGCATAGCATAAATCCCACGACCAATTAGCACAAATTTATCACTAGAAATTAATTCATTATGCACAGCCTGCATCGAAACTTTTTTCTTATCAAAAGACTCAGCTTCAATTTTTTCGACTATCTTTAGAAAATGCAAGGGTTCCTTCATTTTATTTAACACAAACTCAACCTTATCACTTAGAGTCCGAGGATTTACATGTCTCCAACTCAGCAGGCTATAGCCCATCTCGTTTAATAAAATTCTTCTATCCAAACATAAGATTGAATACAGAGTATTATTCGACAAATGTATATAATTTCTTTTAACCTGGCGCTTGATTTCCTTAAATAACTCTTCTTCGTTCATAACTTCCATACTGGAACCTAAAATTTTCAAGGCCAAGTTTGAAACATCCTTAACCTGCTTAAAATCAATAGAATTTAAACGATAATGCGGCATATAATCTACCTTATTATATTCTTGGGTAATTCTGTCATCCAAAATCAAAGCCACCTTCAATATTGCGTGTGAGCCATTTTCATCTGTATAATTTAACTTCAAAAATTCTTCGATTTGCCCATCCAAAACCACACCACCACAATGCATGACAAATTTCATAAATACAGCATGCAAAACATGTAAATCTGTTTGGATAGATGCCTTCGAAAGTTTTTTAATAGCCGAAACCTGAATTTGTCGAACTCGTTCTCGAGTTATACCTAAGCTATCTCCTATGGCTGCCAAAGTCTTGGCAGATTCTCCAAATAAACCATAGCGTTGTTTTAAAACCAACTGCTCTTTTTCATTCAAAACACTTATCAATTCATAAAAAATTTCTACGGGGTGGCATTCTGCACCTTGTAGAATTCCTTCAAAAAGAGATAAATCTAAGCGTCCAAGATAACTATGAGCTAACATATAAAAGAGGTGTTAAATACATTTATTAAATTAAAGGTTGAAAGACAAAATGTCAATTAGGCTAGCGCATTTTAGCTAAATGCTTGTTTTGCCCTAGAAATAAGAGTATAATAAGGGTGTTGACATTTTTTAACAACGGAATATTGCTTTGGCAGGTCCTAACTAACATCGGTCTAACAGAAAAAGAAGCAAAAGTGTACCTGACTTTACTAACAACTGGTGCCCAACCAGCATCCATTGTTGCCAAAAAAGCAGGTCTAAATCGTACGACCACTTATTTAACATTAGAAGAACTAAAAAGTAAAGGGCTGGTCAATACATCTAATAAAGGCAAACTCTATTTATTTCAAGCCAACGATCCCTCCTGTCTAGAAAAATATATTGAAGGCCAAAAACAAAACATTCTCAAAAAAGAATTCCTCCTCCAAAACAATATCCCTTACATCAAACGACTAGTTCAAAACGACACACCCAAACCCAAAGCCGAAACCCACGAAGGTTTTAAATCTGTCCAATCAATGCTTTTGGATCTGTTAAAACCATCCACCGAAATATATTCTTACTTCAACTTCGAAAAACTCCCAGCTAATTTGAGAGTTTTTTTTGAAAAAGATCTGTTCGCCAAACGCATCAGGCTGAAAATACCTATTAAAATTATTAGCGATCCAAGTATCACAAGCCATAAAATTTATGCTCAGTCTCAAAACCCAAAATTCTTTAGCGAATTCAAAATTATAGAAGATCAAAAACTCGACAAAGGCGCCCTATTCATTTCTGAAAATAAAACCATTATGCTTAACTTCGAAAATGAACACAACATCTTTGGAAACCTAATAGAAAACACATCCTGTACTAAGATTATCAAACAAAATTTTCAAAGAATCTGGGAGCTATGAAGACCTAGATTCCACAAACATCGCAAACAAAGTATTCACATAAGACACATCCACCGTGTTTAATAAACCCTGGAATTTATGATAGCCAATATTTTTATACTCTAGCAGTGGATCCTTTTGACCATAAGCCTGCAAAGCCACATTCTGGCGCAAATATTGCATATCATCAATATGCTCCATCCACAAAGTATCTATCGTATTCAAATAAATCATCTTTTCTAAAGAGCGCAATTTCACCTTATCAGTAGCTGCCTGAGACAAGCGCAAATATTCTGAATCAAAAAACTTGTAAATACCCTCGGTCAATTCCGCCGGGTCTTTAGAAGTTATCTGAAAATCTGAATTAAAACGGTGAATAGCATTCACACTTTCCACAATCTCTTTTTCATCCAACTGTCCATCCACCAAATGATTATGCACTATTCCCTCTGCACAAAGCCGCATGGCTTGTTTAATCATGCTTGATATTTCCTCTGCCTGTAAAATAGCACGGCGCTTCTTATAAATAATTTCTCGGTGATAATTAATCACATCATCGTATTCCACTATGTGCTTACGTATATCAAAATTGCGGCCTTCCACGCGCTTTTGGGCCTTTTCTATAGAGGATGAAATAAACCTATTTTCTATCGGCATATCGTCGGGAATATTTAAAGTCTGCATCACTGATTTGACTTTGTCTCCTCCAAAAATCCGCATCAGATCATCATCCATGCTCAAATAAAACTGGGATGCTCCAGGATCTCCCTGCCTCCCCGACCGACCCCGCAGCTGGTTATCTATTCGGCGGCTCTCGTGTCTTTCACTTCCGATAACGCACAATCCCAAGTGCTGGACCTCAGGCTCAATTTTAATGTCCGTACCACGACCAGCCATATTGGTAGCTATCGTAACTGCTCCTCTTTTTCCAGCATCTGCTACAATTTCGGCCTCCCTTTCATGCTGCTTGGCATTTAACACGTAATGCTTAATCTTCAAGCTCTTTAAATGCTTAGACAAGCGCTCAGATTTTTCTACCGAGACCGTACCTATCAAAATTGGCTGTCCTTGAGCATTTTTTTCTTGCACAATTTTAGCTATAGCCGTAAATTTCCCTGTTTCATTCTTAAAAATCAAATCATTCATATCGCTGCGAACTATGGGTTTATTAGTAGGAATTACCACTGTATGCAAACCATAAATCTTAAAGAATTCTTCCTTTTCTGTCTCGGCTGTACCAGTCATACCTGACAATTTATCAAATAAACGAAAATAATTTTGAAAAGTAATACTAGCCAAAGTCCTAGACTCCTTTTGAATTGCTACCTTTTCCTTAGCTTCTATGGCCTGATGCAAGCCATCACTATATCGCCGACCTGGCATGAGACGCCCGGTGAATTCATCCACAATCAAAATCTCACCATCCTTTAAAACATAATCTACATCCTTTTTAAACACAAAATGGGCCTTTAAAGCCTGCTCTATATTATGAATCAACTTAAATCCACCTTCGCTATACAAATTTTGGAGCTTCAATTTCTTTTCTAACAAGGCCACTCCCGCTTCGGATAAAGTCACAACTCGCATTTTTTCATCTAAGTTATAATGGGTGTTTTCCTTCATACCCTTAATCAATTCGGTAGCTGCTAAATATTCCTTGATCGATTCTTCCTTCGGAGCAGAAATTATCAAAGGAGTTCGCGCCTCATCTATCAAAATCGAATCCACCTCATCGACTATGGCATAATGCAAATCTCGCTGGACTACATTCTCATAATCTAGGGCCATATTATCTCGCAAATAATCAAATCCAAATTCATTGTTGGTTCCATAAGTAATATCTGCCTGATACATCTTTTTCTTCTCTGCAAAATCCTGGCCTGTAGTCACACAGCCGACAGAAAGACCCAAAAACTCATACAAATAACCCATCCATTCCGCATCTCTATGAGCCAAGTAATCATTCACCGTCACCACATATACACCTCGACCAGTCAACGCATTTAAAAAAGCTGGCATCGTACAAACCAAAGTTTTTCCTTCTCCCGTTTTCATTTCAGCAATCAAACCCTTATGCAAGGCATAAGCCCCCAACAACTGCACATCGAAGGGAACCATGTCCCACTCCAACATATTCGAGCGCACCTCTACTTTTCGGCCACACATAAACTTACAAGCTGCCTTTACCAAGGCAAAAGCCTCCGGCAAAATTGCATCCAAATCTTCATCCTGCTGGACCCGTTTTTTCAACTCTAAAGTTTTATTCTGAAAATCCTGCTCCGTCTCCAACACATTCACATAATCCTTATAATGAGTTTCAATTAAAGGCAATTGCTGTTTCGCCTCCTTTAAATATTTAGAGTTTGAATCTCCCGCTATCCATTCGGCAATTTTACGTATAACCATATTTATTTTTTACTTATATATAATCTAAAGGAATCCTGTTTTTTTGCAATCATTTTTTCAGATTTCTAAACTCAGCATGCCCCCTAAAAACAACCCAAGGAGTTTTCAACAATATCCACACATCCATCCAAAAAGACCACTTCTGTATATAATATCTGTCTAAAGCCACCTCTTTTTCAAAACTCAAATCAGATCGCCCGCTAATTTGAGCTAAACCTGTGATTCCCGGCTTCACATTAAACACAAACTTATGATTTTCAGCATATTTAGAGACTTCCTCCTTCAAATGTGGCCTAGGGCCGACCAAACTCATATCTCCTATCAACACATTCCACAATTGAGGTAATTCATCTAAATCAAAACGGCGCAAAAATTTACCTAATTTGGTAATCCTCGGATCATTCTGAATTTTAACCAAGGGAGTTCCCTTACGCAAATTCGCCTCAGCCAAATTCGTATAACGCAACATATGGGAATTGTGCTGCATAGTCCGAAATTTATACATATAAAAAAGTTTTTGGTTCTTTTTTACTCGCATAACCAACTTATTGGACTCATCATATTTAAAAAACACCGGGCCCTTAGAACTCAATTTAATTAAAACGGTTATCAACAAAAACACCGGACTTAATATAATTAACAACAGTAAACTAGCCAACACATCAAATAAGCGTTTGAGCACACGTCCCCATCCACTAATCAAAGTTGTATTATAGACTAAAAAGGCTGGAATATTAAAATTTCTGGCGTCCTCAGATGCAATTGGCATAAAGTACAACTGTTTTTGGTGATTCTCACAAAAACTCATAATCTGATCTAAGTTAGCCAGATCCTTACTGACCAAAACATCAAAACTGGCCTTTTTCTTTAATAAATTCTTAAATACAAAATTCTTACTTAAAAATTTATAATAAGGATAAGTAGCTTTAAAATCGGCAATTTCGGATTCCTGCAAATTCATAAAGGCCACCTTATCTATCTTTTTAAAATTCTTAAAAAAATATTTCAAATAAACTTCTAACTTCAAACGAACCAACAGCACAAATCCAAAACTCAAAACAAAGCTCATCAAAAACACAGCTCTAGAAAAAGGAAAACTCCGATTAATAAAGAAATAAACCAGGATTAAAAAAACCCAAAACAAAAAACTTTTCACGATATTAAAAAAATCCCTTCGCAGCCCATAATTCAAGCCAAAGCGATATAAATTATGTACAAATCCTAACAACACAAAAACCACCGCCAACTGCAATGCCACCCAACTATAGTGTGAAAAATCAATATAATCCTTGGTGGCCTGTAAAAAATGGGTCACAAAATCAGCCTGGCGCAAAAAATAAGCCAGAGTAAAAGCTAACATTATAGCTACAAAATCCAATACAACCTTCCAAATACTATAATAATAAGCTAAACGCATAAATCCATTTAAAACCCTTTAAAATCATAAGCCGAGTTCTGTTAGCTTGCGCCGTGGTCATCTATCTAGGTCTATGTTCACACATAAACTCATGCGATAGGCAGTCTAGTGCTCTAAGACCAAGCTTGACTCTAGACTCCCGTCCTATCTTGCATCAGGTAGGGTTTACCAGGATCCTCAAGTTACCCTGAGGCCCAAGCGCTGAACGCTTGCTTTTCACCTTTGGCCTTGCGGCTAGTATAGTCTCTGTGGCACTTTCCCTAAGATTGCTCTTGGCAGGCGTTACCTGCTACCCGTCTTAATGATGCTCGGACTTTCCTCACCAAAATGGCGTAACCACTCCTTTTAAAGGGCCCATTTAGTATGCAAAAAAAGCCTCTAAATTACAAGCTAAAATCCTAAATTTAAGCTTAGCAACTTTTAAGACAAATAATATTTACATAAACGCAGGCATTCTATAGCATGCTCATGTTCTGGCTCTATCGCAATAATCTTTTTAAAAATCAGATAAGCCTCATCAAATTGCTTATTATTTAACAGACAAACTCCCAAATCAGTTAAAATTAAAACATCTTCCGAAGACAAATTGCGAGCTCTATACATAATTGCTAAACCCTGAACCTTTTCTCCGTAATGAAATAAACTCCAACCTAAGCAACGTAAAATTTCTGCATGATTGGGTTCAATACGATTGGCCAAGTCTAACTGGGCCACAGACCGCGTCCAATTGGTTTGCGTTCCATACACAAATCCCAATAAATAATGGGCATTCGCCGAAACCGGATTCAATTTAATAGCTTCTTTTAAGACTTTCTCAGCTGCATCTAAACGACGCAAACTCAAAAAATTATCACCTAGTTCTTCATAAGCGTAACTATTGGCTAATTCTTCACACAAAAAACTTTCTAACTCCTTCACAGCTAACTCATGCTGACCTAGCTTCTTGTAGTTTTCAACATATTCAAAAAAATCCTTAAACTCCTCTCTTCCGGTTACTTTCAGCACTCTACTCTGTGGCATATGTGGAATCTGTGGAATATTATGTGACATATATTTTTTTAAATCCTACCACTATATCACACTTTTTCAATAATCGCAACCAAATTACAATCTTTTCTTCCAAGCCAGAATTACAACAAAAAAGTTGCTCTTTCTGCCCCAATCTGCTATAATGAAATGATTAACACTGATATATGAATCAAAAACTAACCACCTTTCGTAGAGGAGAACTCCTAAAACAGTTCCAAGGTACATTAGCCCAAAAGCAAGACCCTGAGCAAGACTTTAATCACATCTGCGCTTTTTACACCTTTATTCATGGCAGCCTAGATACATATACACCCAGCACCATCGCCTCTATTTTAGAACAAGAATTAGAAAATAAAAGAGAATTAGAAAATCAGATTCTAAGCGCCAAAATCAAACCAAACGCGCAACTTAAAACCCTACTCCAATCAGATACGCCACTTTTGAAAGTAGAAATTAAACCAGAAAAAATTTATAAACGCATCGGCAAGGACGACAAATGCTATAAATATAGAAAAAATAGCCAGTACTTTCTAGCACCCATGCCTATATACAAAGTTATCATCCATAATAAACAAGTCTTTTTACCTGTGCTAAAACTACTTCCCAACCTAAAAAGTAAATTTATGGGACATGTAGCAGCACACGAATTTGAATTTATGCACGATATAAGCAAACTCCAACTCACTTTTAAAGCCCTAGAACTCCGCCTAGCAGGACTCTTACCAAGACAACACACGGAATTTGAAAATTTTTACCAAGACCAACTCGAAGCCTTCATTTACGATACGCCATTAGCCGACACTGCAAGCCAAAAAAACCTCGAACTTTGGATCAAAAAATCCCAAACAGCCATTCATAAAAATCAAGATTTAAAAATCCCAAGCCAGCTAACAAAAACTCTAGCCACCTTCCAAACCCACAGCCAGGCAGTTTTTGACAAACTCGACAGCTTTAAAGTCGCCTTCAGCATCAAGGACTTTGAAGAACTGAGTTTTTACAAAAGAAAATACCAAGCCAAGCCAGATCTAATCTGGATAGCCAAGGCCTATTTAGTTTGGCAAGCCAACTTAAACACTATCCTAACTTATTACAGAAACAACTCAAATCTGAAAAACATCCCATCTGCAAATGCAGAAACCCAAGCCAAACTTGAATTTCTAAACCACTTAGCATGAGCCCAACTCCAGAATTCAAATCTCTATTTACAAACGACACCCAAGACAACGCTGCCAAACTAACCGCAGAAACACAGCAGTGCCAAAAAGAAACTACTAGTCTAAGCCTGCAATTAAAAAAGAGCATGAAAAAAAAGGCTCGTGATTTTTTATTTGCTAAGCAAGATCTAATTAACAACTTACGCTCCTTAAAAGAAGCAAATTTGGAAAACTTTGCAGGTTCCAAAGAAACAATTCAGGTTTTAATCATAGCTCGGCTTTTGATTGCCGAATACCAATCAAATATACAGGGTGAACCTGGAGATTTCACAGGAGCTGTAGATTTTACAAATCCCCTAAGCCTACTCAAAGATTCAGCCAGCATCAAAGAAGGACTCCTACCGCTTTTTAACCACTTTACAGTTACTACCAAAGGTTCAGGTTTGATCCAACGCAAACTCTACGGAGAAAGCCTTAACAAAACCAGTAAACGCATTGCCCACGGCCAACAAATTTTACTAGACTTTGTTCACGAACCCACCGCTTACAAAACCCAAATTACAAACAAAACTGGCCAAACAGAAGAGCATCTTTTCCTTCGGGTCAGAAATATCGGTAGCAAATATGTCGGCAAATCAGACATCTATGTCTCAGCCGCCTTCCTACAATCTAGCATTACCCAAGAAAAATATAACGACTTAATTCGAAAAAGCTGTGGCGAAATAGCAAGTGAGGCCCCAACACCAAGCCCAGCTAAAGTAATGCCTACAAGTCCAAACCAAGCTGAAAAACAGGTACAAGAGGAAGCTGTAGAAACAACAAGGTCAACAAGCCCAATCACGCCCGAAACTTCAACAATTACAGAAGAAGCAAGCCAAACAAGCAATGAAACAACTGCAGCCAAAGCCGCCCAAGAAAAACAAGCCGTTGCAGCCAAAGCTGAGCGAGAAAAAGCCGCCCAAGAACAACAAGCTGAACGCGAAAAAGCCGACCAAGAACAAGCTAAGCGAGGTGCAATTAAACTAGAAGACATTGATTACAGCAATTTAACAGAAGCTACAAAATTAGTGGCAAAAAAATTCACGGACAATTTTGATACAGCCTTTGCAGAACTTCAAAAGGAAGTTTTGGACATTCATGAAGAAACCTTTGAAAACAGAAACAGCAATCAAGAGATTCACGCCTTACACAATATTATCAGGTTAATACCTAGCCTAGAAGCAGGGCAAAAAGCAAAAGTTCTAGAAGCTATCCACAATTCTGTTTTAGAGGATGATGCCGAATACTTCTTTAGCAACATTACTAACTTTTTACCGAAAGGTTCAACAATTGCAAACACAACTCAAGCCAAGTTAATAGAAAAATTTGCAAACCTCATTACAGATAATGATTTAAATACAACTACTATTAACAAAACATTACAAGTTCTATCAGCCAGTAAGGATGGCAAACAGCATCTATCAAAAATCACTGCATCACTTAGCAAAATTGATCTTGAGGAACATGCAATGGATCTAAATCCAGTCATC
>CAZFPD010000033.1:0-9830 GCA_964521035.1 uncultured Candidatus Peribacteria bacterium | reverse complement strand
AAAAAACACACTGGGAACACCCACAAACCTACCTTCTCCTTGCACTGAACGAAATATCTCTGAGTACCTTATTTTTTCCATATCTTGTTATTAGATAAGACTAGCTTTAACAGTAAAAAAACCCTAAATAACTTTTTAAGTGGCGGGATCGACGGGATTTGAACCCGCGACCTCCTGCGTGACAGGCAGGCGTTCTAACCAACTGAACTACGACCCCAAATATTTAAGCCTCCTTATTATAAAAAAAAATCCCCCAAAGTCAATTGGATTTTAAAAAGATGAAAAATTTGTTATATTAAGTTCAAATTGATAAATTACTTATGAGAATTGCTATCGATTGTCGGATGTTTGGCAATCAATACACTGGTATTGGCATTTATAACCAGATGCTGGTTGAACAACTTATTCAACAAGATTCCCAAAATCAATACATTTTAATTGTTAACAAGGCCCATCGCTTTTTTACCAAACTGCCTAGCAACTTTCAAACTCTGCAGGTTAATTGCCCAATTTATTCTCTCCAAGAACAAATCGTGCTTCCCTTCAAGCTCTATAAACTCAAGCTAGACTTGGTACATTTTACCAATTTCAATCAACCAATTTTATATTTCAAAAAGTCTGTTAGTACCATTCACGACCTAACCCTGTTTTTTTATAAGGGTAAAAAACACCATGGCTTATTCTCCAGAATAATGTTCTATTTAGTATTCTTAAAGTGCGCACTGTTTAGTCAAAAAATCATTTGTGTCTCTAAGCACTCCCAAAAAGACCTAAACCAAAAATTTCCCTGCACCAAAGGTAAAAGCCAAACCATTTACCTAGGTTTTAGTCAAAGCCAAGGCAAGGCTAAACCCATTGCCAAACTCCAAAACCAAAATTTTCTACTTTACACTGGCAATTGGCGAGAACACAAAAATTTACCCAACTTGATCCGCGCCTTTAAAATACTTAAAACCAAATATAAAATTCCACACAAACTTGTTTTAACCGGTAAACCAGACCAACTTTACCCGGAAAGCTCAAATTTAATTCAAAAATTCCAACTACAAAAAGACATTGTTCGCGTCGGACTAGTCTCCAACCAAGAGCTCGTCTTTCTCTTCCAAAATGCCAAACTTTATGTTCAGCCCTCCTTTTACGAAGGTTTTGGGCTTCCCATTTTAGAAGCACTGGCCAACCAAACTTCAGTCTGCTGCTCTAATACCTCTTGCCTACCAGAAATCGCCCAGGACTGTGCGCACTACTTTGATCCGCAGCAACCCGAGCAAATGGCTCAAACTATCCATCTAGCCCTAAAAGCAAAATTCCCAAAGGAAAAGGCTGGCAAGCTACTCAAAAAATTTAGCTGGCAAAAAAATGCCCAAGCAACTCTTAAAATTTATAAACAATGTTTGAACCAATAAAAAACCCCTTTCACAAACATGCTCGCCGTATTAATTTTCAAAACACTTTGGATTCCTCACTAGCTATATATAAAATCAAACCAATTTTACAGGAACTTTTCCCAGACATTTACGTACACATCAAGCTCGTTTCTATTAAAAAGCAAACCTTAAAAATTCAAGTCGAACACCCTGCCATTCTGCAAAGAATTCAGGAACAAAAACCCAAACTCCTAAAAGAATACCGAAAACTAGCATTAAACATCGATATCAAAAGTATCCAAATCTCAATTAATTATTGACAAGGCCGATTTTTTCGCTATTATCTTTAGGCCACAAACTATTATTTAACCGCGACTAAATTGCTAGTTATAAGATTACAACGAACCGGACGTCGCAACTTACCCGCCTATCGCGTAGTAGTTGCCGAAAAAGCCCGTGCCGTGAAAAAGAAATTTATCGAAATTGTTGGTCACTACTTGCCAACCCAAAATCCAAAAGTATTAGAAATTGATCTAGAGAAAGTTCGAAACTGGATCCAAAAAGGTGCTCGCCCAAGCGAAACAGTAGCCTCACTTTGTAAAAAACTTGGAGCAAGTGACATGGACAAATTTTTGTCCAAAGGCAAACGCCAACTTAAAAAGAAAAAAGAAGCCGCTCAAGAAAGCTAAAAATTAACTAAATTACTATGACTAATGCATTCAAAGACAGAGACTTTATCGAATTTATAGTTAAATCCATCGTAGATAACCCAGAAGACGTCATTATCGACAGGGTTATCGATGACCTAGGAGTGTTGATCACTTTAAAAGTCAACAAAGAAGACATGGGTAAAATTATTGGTAAAAATGGTCAAACTGCCAAAGCCATGAGAGTATTGCTACGTTTAATTGGTTCTAAAAACGAAGAAAGAGTAAACTTGAAAATTCTTGAACCAGACGGAAGTGAAGTGTCCCTTCCAGGCGGTACTATCGATGACGAACTAGATATCTAGTTTGCATCAATCTAAGCTTTGTGGTAAACTCATCAAGTCAAACTTGATGAGTTTTTTTAACCCAATTTGAAATGTTTCACATCCTAAATGTAGTTAAAGGCAGCCTACTAGACAATGCCGAAAGCATAACTTTGGTAGATTTAATTAACAAAGGTATAGCCTTTGCAATTTTAGCCGCCGGATTCCTATCGGTAGTCTTTATTTTTGTTGGCGGAATTTCCTTTATTTTATCCGGAGGAGAAAGCGAAAAAATCACCAGTGCCGTAGACACTATTCGCTACGCAATTATTGGTCTTATCGTCACAGTCCTAGCTGTCATTATTGTCAACGCCGTAGGTCAAATCATAGGCATCAACACCATCGAATACATTAAATTCAATGAAATTTTAGAACTCATCAAATCCATCGGATCTGGCTTTACCGGCGGGGGTGGTGGGCCACGTTCTCTGAGCTAACTGCAAAATTTTCTTCTAAGAAACTAGCCAAATTATTAACTAGGCTTCTCCAATCATGAGCAAACTCAAATACCTCAAAGGCTTTTACTAAAGCCACTATTTGATCAAACTCACCCTCTCCATAAGCTATAAACTCCCCTTCTTCCTGCTCTAAATCAAAATTCAAAGCTCCAGCAAATGCAAAATCCCTACCCGAAATCAAAACCCTTCCTATCAAGCTTCTTAAAAACTCTCTATCCTTAGCAAAATCCTTATCTAAATTCAAAACCAAGTCTGCCTTTTGAATTTCAGACACTAATTCTACTTTTTGATCATTCAAAAAAGCCTTCAATAATTCCTTCCTGAGTTCTGCTGATCCGCTTCTTACAAAAAGTTTTGGCAGCTTTTTATACATATATGCAAATTGATATTAATTGATTAATTATACCACATATCAAACACAAATAAAACACATTCTTACAAACTATCAATTAGATTTTATGTATTCAAAGGCCAGTCCATGTAAAATACAAGTATCTAATTCCGCAAAATGCGCAAAATACTCCTGTTTGACGGAACCGGAATGGTATATCGAGGATACTACGCCTTAAAAAATCTCAAAAACTCCCAAGGACAAGCTGTAGGCGGCATCCTGGGCTTTTTTAATATTTTATTTAAGGAACTCACCAACCATAAGCCCAGCCATTTCGCCCTCTGTTTTGATAGAAAAGAACCCACCCACCGCAAACTAGAATATCCAGAATACAAAGCCAACCGCAGCAAAGCTCCAGATGAACTATACGAACAAATGGGTATTATTAAACAAATTCTACAAAATGGACTCAATATAGTTGAAAGCGCCGGCGACGAAGCTGACGACCTAATCGCATGCCTAAACTCCCAAAAACAAAGTTCTGATCAAGTATTCGTTTACTCCTCAGACCTAGACCTCCTACAATTAGCAGACCAAAACACCACCATCATCAAGCCCGGTAACTCCAAAATTGTAGACAGTTATTTCACCCCAGAAAAAATTTACGAAAAATACCAACTCACTCCCGAACAAATCATTGACTACAAAGGAATCAAAGGAGACAGCTCCGACAATCTCAAAGGAATTAAAGGCATCGGAGACAAAACCGCCACCAAACTATTAAATGAATATGGAAACCTAGAAAACATCTACGCAAACCTCCACCAACTCACTCCCAAAATCCAAGAAAAATTTCTACAAGACAAAGAAACAGCCTTTATGTGCAAACGCTTGGCTACTCTAAATCACAAAATCGCAAATTGCCCCCCCTTAGAAAACTTCCAAAACACTCACATTGAATATTCTAAGCTCCAAGCTGAATTTGAAAAATTAGAATTCAAAAATATTTATAAAAAAATAAACACTCTCAAAGTCATCATGCCAAACCTCAGCCAACAAACCTCCTTATTTGCCTAACAATCCCCATTTATGCTATTAAAATTCAAAAAGTTCTTTCAACACAAACTTTCCAAACTCCACTTTCGACATGGAGAGAGCCCTAGCAACACTATCGAAAAACCCGCTTTACCCAAAACAGCCTCCACGCTTTATACTAAACTTACCCAAATTCCAGGCAATCAACATATCCGACTAGGCAACTATAAATTTTCAAGTTTAAACAAGCTGCCAGGAAATTTAGCTGGAATGATAGCTGATGGCCAAGAGTTTCTGGCCAAACACCCAAACCTAGAATCAAGAATTTTTGAATCTCTCAACCATTCCTCCCTCCCCAAATACTTAAGCCCAGAATTAATTAAGGCCAGCACTCAAATATTTATAAATGGAATTTGTGCCAGCGAAAGCACCTTTGGTAAATTCCCAGGCAATCCCAGCCAAGACCGGCTAGACAGCGGGCCTTTTCAAATACGCGAAAGGTTCATGACAGAGACTAGAAGTCCTAAGGGTTACATAATTCGCTGGACCAAAACGGCTAGCCAAAAATCACTCAGCAAATTTCAGAAATACTTCCGCATAGCTAAATCTAACCCCACTTTTCTACTTACTAAACAAAACCGAACAGCCGCCATCAGGGAACTTAAGGCCCTAGATCCCACAAACATAACTGACATTCCCAAATTAATAGCGCTACAATTCGAACGCACCCTGGATAGTTGCAAAGATGAACTTCAAAAACCTCCCTTCAACACCGACCCTTATTTAAGACAATTAATTTTTTTAATCGGCTACAAAGAAGGGCAAGGTACAGCCCACAAAGCCGCTGAAACTATCAGCCAAAATGCCAAATTATTTAACGATTCTCAAGAATCCAGTTTCCTAAAAGCCATCAAACTTTGTTTAGACAAAGGTGCCATTCCCCACAAGTGCGCCAGCTACATACTCAAATCACTAGCCTATAATCGCTACCTTCGAGACAAAATCTCCCCAACTAAAACTTCCGACATAAAAGCCGTTCAAGCTGACACCAGCCAAGAACTCGAACAACTTAAAACCCAAATCTCACCCCCTACTCCCCCACCGCCAAGCAAAACACTCACACCAGTAGATAGGGCCCCCAAGACACCCACATCGCCAAGCAAAGTGCCAGAAACACCAATCACAATAAAACAAGCTCTCTCCAAAGCTCTGCCACTTACCAAGCCCGAACCTATGAAACTCAAGATTACTCGTGAGCTTAAGAAGATTCTCACAACACCCCATAAATTTCCCCTAAATTCCTACCAAAACATTTCTAGAAATCAGTTTAAAAGCAATCACAAGGACCCAAAATTGGTGCTGATGCGAAAAAGCGCCATGCCCGAAGAACTCTACCAAAAATGTGTTCATAGCTCATTATGGGGCTATCAAGATGGTATAAAATATGCCAACACCATGATTAGGGCCGATGCCAAAATCCTAAGAAAAAATAATCAGCCAAGAACTCCAGACCAATATTTACTAGTCCCTCTCAACAAAATTAGACGTAAATACAGAAGCCAGGTCACAAGCTAAAGCCAAACCAGCTTCAGCAATTAAGCAAACCCAAGTCCACAAACAAAAGCTCGGTGGTGTCAACCGCTTTTTATACGAGCAAAAACCGCGCAAACTCAGAAATATAAGGCTTTTAACAGATCAATAATCTGAACACAAAAAATGTGCATAAAATTCAAATCCTTGTTTAATTGAATAAAAAAGTTTGTCAAAAACCAAAACTTTAGCTAAATTATAATTAATTGTAAAAGTAAAAATTATGAATGCTCATCGCATAATAGTAGGTCTAGATGTAGGTAGCTCAGAAATTCGTACCGTAGTGGCAAGTATAGACGAAAACTCCAGCACCCCCTCCATTATCGGAGTCGGCACCAACGAAGCCTCTGGTTTTAGAAAAGGCCTAGTAATCGATGTTGAAGAGGCCATCGCCTCTATATCCAAAGCCCTAGAAGAGGCCGAACGCATTTCTGGCGAGCAAATTCATTCGGTATTTTTAGGCATAGGTGGCCACCACCTACAGGCTCTAAACTCTAAAGGCGTAGTCGCTATTTCCAATCCAATTGGAGAAATTCAAGAAGAAGACATAGACCGATCTCTAGAAGCCGCCCAAGCCATGAACATTCCACCAAACCGCAAAATACTTCGCATAATTCCACAATCCTTTTCGGTAGACGATCAAACCGGCATCAAATATCCAGTTGGCATGACAGGTATCCGCTTAGAAGTTGATGCTCACATAGTCACCGGTCTAGCACCCTGCATCCGCAACCTCGAAAAATGCGTCATCAATAGCGGTGTAGATATCGAAGATATGATTCCAAACAACCTAGCCGCCGGAGACGGAGTACTCAGCAAACGTCAAAAAGAACTCGGCGTGGCCGTCATAGACATAGGACACGGCACAACAGGAGTATCCGTATACGAAGAAGGAACCATTCTACACACCACTATGCTTCCGCTGGGAGGCGAAAATGTCACCAACGATATAGCCATCGGACTAAAATGCTCCATAGACGCAGCCGAACGCATCAAGCTCGAATATTCCAACTGCAACCCAGACATTATAGATTCCAAAGAAATGATAGACCTATCCCTAATTTCCAAAATGGACCTTCACCAAGTTTCCAGAAAAACTCTTTGTGAAATCGTCCAAGCCCGTTATCAAGAAATCCTGCAAATGGTCCAAGAAGAACTCATTAAATGCGAACGCGACGGCATGCTTCCAGCCGGGATAGTTATCACCGGAGGCAGCTCCAAAATACCAAACCTGCTCGAATTATCTAGAGAAACCCTAAAACTGCCGGTACAAATTGGCTTCCCACGAAGCTTTGAAGGTCTAGTTGAAAAAGTAGACGACCCTCGTTACTCAACCGCCTTAGGTCTCATAGTCTGGGGTTCCCGCTTCGCAGCCAGCGACCTTAACTTTAAGCTCGGAGTTCCAAACTTAGACTTTCAAAAAACCTTTAGTTCTCTCAAAGGCTGGATCAAAAACCTCATGCCATAATTAAAAATTTAAAATTTACATACAATGCCCACAAAAGACAACCACACTGAAGAAAGGCTCAAGCAACTCTTCTCAGGTGGCAAATCACAAACTAAAAATTCCAAAGCTCAAAAGGAAGAGCTCAACCCCATCGCCAACATAAAAGTCATTGGAGTTGGAGGAGGAGGATCAAATGCAGTCAACCGCATGATCAAATCCAGCCTAAAAGGAGTAGAATTCATTGCTGTAAACACAGATGCTCAAGCCCTTTACCACAACGAAGCACCCAACAAGATCAATATAGGCAAAGTCACAACCCGAGGCCTGGGAGCAGGATCAGATCCAGGAGTTGGTAAATCAGCCGCCGAAGAATCCACCGAAGACATCAAACAACTACTTGATGGTGCAGACATGATATTTATTACCTGCGGACTAGGTGGTGGAACAGGAACCGGCGCCGCCCCAATCATTGCCGACATCGCTAAAGAAATGGGGATCTTAACCGTAGGCGTAGTCACCAAACCCTTTACCTTTGAAGGACCAAGAAGAAAAAACCAAGCCGACGAAGGGCTCCAAGCCTTTAAACAAAAAGTTGATACTCTAATTGTGATTCCTAACGACAGGATCAAAGATATAATCGACAAAAAAACTCCTCTAACCGAAGCCTTCATGGTAGTAGACGACGTTTTACGCCAAGGCGTCCAAGGTATTTCAGACCTCATTACCATCCATGGAATGATCAATGTGGATTTCGCCGATGTAAAAACCGTCATGGAAAACGCCGGCTCAGCCCTCATGGGCATAGGCTACGGCACAGGCGAAGACAGAGCCTCCGAAGCCGCCCGCGCTGCAGTTTGTAGCCCCTTACTCGAAATGGATATAGAAGGCGCCAAAGGCATCCTCTTTAATATTACCGGCGGATCAGACCTATCCATGTTCGAAGTCGATGAGGCCGCTCGCATCATCACCGAAGCCGCCGACCCAGACGCTACTATTATTTTTGGATCTGTGATCAACGAAAGCTACACCGGAGAGGTCAAAATCACCGTGGTTGCTACAGGATTCGACGAAGCCGCCAAAAAGAAAAAGCTCAAAGAAAGAGGTTTCCAATCTAACCAAATCCAAAACAACTCTGCTGCCTCCGAAACTCAAACTTCCAACCCACAAGTCCACAACCCTCAGCAAGCCCCCCAAGGACTGCAATCTGAAAGCGAAAGTGAACTAGACATTCCCGCCTTCATACGCAAAAGATTAGGCAAATAGGCTCCCCTCTCAAAACCCGAGCCCCTTCCCAAAAAGCGTCTTTTAAGCAACTTGCTAAATCCCTCAATTAAGTCTACACTAAGACTAATTTAGGATAAAAATTTGAAACACATTTCTTTATACGAAGCGCCAGCCTATCAACAGGCCCTTAAGGCCACTCAGCACTTTCAAAACATCTTTCAATATCAAAACCAAAGTTTTTTTGTGTTTAAGCTTTTTAAAAACTTTGTAATTTTATATTCTCCTCAAAAAATTCATCCCCACCAACTACCAGCCATACTCAAACAGGGCAAGCTAAAATCCCAGCAACTGATTTACACACTCAGCGAAGAATCAAAAGTTGTACAAACCGCACAGCCCAAAGCCTTCAAAGAAATCAATCCCCGAGCCACCAGACTTATTAATTTACAACAAAGCCTAGCAGACATCCTAAAAAACTTTCACTCCAAAGGCCGTTATAATGTTCGTCTTGCAGAAAAAAAAGGCGTCACCGTTCAAAAAAGCACGGATATAAAAAGCTTTTATAAACTTTGGGAACAAACAGCCCAAAGAGATCAATTTGCAATCCACAGCCTAGATTATCTGCAAAAACTTTTTCAAAGTTTACAAGACCAAAACGCCACCCAGCTGTACCTGGCCTACCATCAAAACAAGGCCATTGCCGGGCTTTTGGCTCTAGACACAGAAAGTACTCGCTTCTACCTTTATGGGGCCTCTAACTCCCAATACCGCTCTCTCATGGCACCTTATCTTCTGCAGTGGGAGGCCATCCAAGACGGCAAACGCAAAAACTTAAAGTTTTACGACTTTTTAGGCATTCAAAACCCCACCGATCCCAAAAAATCCCTTGTGGGTGTTAGTGAATTTAAACGCAAATTCGGCGGCGAGATCGTTTACTTTCAAAAAGGTCAAATCCAAGTTATAAACTGGCCAATTTATATATTATTAAAAATCCGCAAACTACTACTCAACAAATAGATCCACATCCCATCCCATCCTCAAAAGCTAACAATCTCCCGTTTAAAAAAAACGCAATTTTTCTAACTTATCTATAAACAAAACGCCATTTAAATGATCTAGCTCATGTAAAAATACCCGTGCATCCATTCCAGTCAATCGCAAATTCTGCTCCTTTTCCCTCAAATCATAAAACCGCACAAAAATTTCCGCCGCCCTTTTCACATTGCCAAAGGACCTCGGCAAACTCAAACATCCCTCCTCCCCCACTACTTGCTCCGGACTCTCATATAAAACTTCCGGATTAATACAAATCAAAGGCTTAGGATTATTAGAATCCGCCCGCAAAGCCGCA
>CAZFPD010000032.1:6699-9981 GCA_964521035.1 uncultured Candidatus Peribacteria bacterium | reverse complement strand
CACTAAGCACCTGGAGTAAAACCTACCAGGACTTGACCTTTAGAGATAGATAGATTGGAAGATGACCTGCAGCAACTACTGGTGCAAAAAGGAGGCGGCTCAAGCAACAAGCAGCGCTAGCCAGGGAGGTTTAGGTCAGTTGCCCCCAAAGCCAGGCATGTAAGGAGTTAAAAGAGTCATAAATTTCTCTATCTTCTATCACAATGGCTACATCACTTTGGTAGCTAGCCATAAACACTTTATTCTCAAATAAGATCAAATCGCTTGTAAACTGAATGCTGTCATCCAGACGCTTGAGTTTGTAATTTGGGTTTTTAACATCCTGAAAAAGTTTCAGCAGTGGCTCATTCTTAGTACTAATTAGTTCCTTGATTTGATGTGGACTATTTTGAATACGCTGTAGGTATTTCTTCATGACCTCTGTATTTTTAGCAAAAGTCACGTTAGGGTCAAAAATTGAGTTGAAGTCATGCTGGCTAATCACTTCATCCAGCAATTTTGGCACTTGCTCCTTCTGATAGTATCTCACTTTGGTTTTAAAGGCAGATTTTTTTTGCAAGCCATTCAAAACCTCTAAGGAGGCCAAAAAATCATTTTGAGTTTTGCTTAAGCTCTGCATTTTCTCCCTTAAGAGCTGTTGAATTTTTAAAAGTTGCTGGGTATGAAACTTTTTAACCTTACTGTCTAGGCCCTGGTAAATTAAGCCTTTATTCAGCATTAGTTCTAGGAGATGATAAACTTTGACCCGCTTGATTCCAGTTCGGTCTGCAATTTCTGAAGCCTTTAGGCCGTTGGAACTTAGCAGTTTCAAAAAAATATCTATTTCCTCTAAAGTGCAATCTAGTTGCTTCAGAGCTGCTACCAAATGCTGTCTTTCAGTTTTCATACTCTATCTTATATATCTATTATAGCATTTTGTAAAAAAAAATCAACAAAAACTCAGTTAAAACAAGCAAATGGCCCAAACTCAAGCAAAAAGAGCTAAAATAATTGACAAAAAGCAAAGACTGCCTTATAATTCTAGTGTCAATTAATTTATATCACATGACTACTTTAGAAAATAACAATGATCAGGCTTTCTTCGCACGCTGTAGTACCCCTCAAGGTAAGGTAACAAGGGAACAGCATGATGAGGCAATGCGACTAATGAAACTAACGAGCGACCAGCTAGTTGAGGCTAGCATAATAGCAGGCAGCACATTAGAATTACGTGCCCTAGTAAATGCAGAAATAGCCGTATTTATACACGACATACCCAATGCAATTAACACCATTATACAAGAAGGAATCCATGCCATTAATATTACAGACGAGACAACTAGCACACTTTCGAACTTAAAGGTAGATGCACCTTTAGTAAACGTAAAAAACCATCATACTATCGAACGGCTTGAGATTGGACCAACAAATCAGATCTTTAATACCTATGGCTGTCCCAAATTAAAGCAGCTAAGCTGTACTGCCAAAAAGACCCATGGCTTTGAAGTATCCGAGCTTCCAAGCCTAGAATTTTTACAGCTCGCACCTGAACTGGTAGCACCACAACACAAGTTGCAGGAATCACATTTATTAAAAACCATTAATGGTTTTGATCTAGAAACTATGCAAGGCGTAGAGCAACTCCCTATAGTAACAAGAGGCGTTAGATCAGGTTATTCTCTTCCACACAAGATGAGCGAGTACTTAAGTCCAATTTTGTTAAGAGTTAAAGATGACCCCAGTTATGTCCTTGAAGCCTTTACAGATGAAGGAAATCTAAAACCTGTAGTACTTGACTATTATGACCAAAAGCTAGCAGATGAATATAAGAGTATCACCAAAGAGCAACTCATCCATGCCTTGAAAGTTAATTATGCTTTTACAACGATGGCGACAAATGGTGCTAAAGCTAAAACCAAGTAGCAACAAAACCAAGCTAAATAATTGTTATTCAGTCTATATAAAAAACCCTCAGCTGAGGGTTTTTTGATTTTACAACATCCAGGATACTCTATATACTAAAAACACTAGATGGTCCCATCGTCTAGTGGCTAGGACGCCACCCTCTCACGGTGGAAACACGGGTTCGATCCCCGTTGGGACTACCAAGCATATCCTTCGCGGTTGCAGGCTTGTTAAAGCTTGCCGGTCAGGGCAAAAAGCTTGTTATATTACTTGCTAAGCAAGTCTGGTGAGATGGCAAATTCTAGCTTCCATTTTCCATCCGCAAACTCCAAAGCCAACACACTTGCCGTTTTAAAGGTCCAAATTGCTCGGTTTTGATTACCCAAAAGCAAGGAATGCGCTAGAGCGCTTAAATATGGCAGGTGCCCAACTATCACCAAATCCTGATCTCTATCAGATAGCTCAGATTGCAGTGGGCCAATATCATCATTGGGAGCCATCCCTACCTTTTCCACCATCCTGCTTCCGGTTAAAACTTCATGGAAGATGGCTGCAGTTTGCTGAGCCCGCAATTTCTGGCTATGGTAAATCTCCGGGGCAGTATCCAAAGCATTTTTCAAAAAATGAGCCATGTTATAAGCCTCAGCGCGACCTTCCTCCATCAGGCCTTTTTTCGGATCCTGCTCTACAGGATTTGGCTTGCCATGCCTAATTAAATACACTTTCATATAATAAATTAAAACCTACTACTCTAGTTTACGCGACAATTGTAGATTTGCAAAGACTCCTTTTTAGACCAAGGGATGTTTGTAATCCATAGTTATTAGCAGTCCTTAGTAGTTTGCTAAGTATGTCCGGTAAAGTCTTTGATATTCGTTCAGTAAGAGGCTTAGTAGGTAGGGTGTTAAATTCAAGTCCTGCGAAGCAAAGAGCTCATTCAAAGGCTCTAAGGTCGCGCTCAAACGACTAGTATCCAATTGTATTGTGGGTAAATATTTAACCTGCTTCTTAAAATAATTCTGTATGAGATTGAGGCTATTGATGAGATCTAAGTCCGCTTGAGCAGATCGCAAGCTAGCCACAGACAGTTTGTAAGTCTGGCATAGCTGGGTTAAATCAAAAGGGAAGCTATGCATTGTTTTTTGAAAGTTGTCTAGCAATTCAGTCATCTCCTGCAAGGCTCGCAAATTTGTTAGGCGGGCTTGGAGCCTCTTTTCCAGCTCCTGCAGTTTTGCAAGGGGACTATCTTGGCTGGCCTCCAGTTGGAAGGCTATAGCTAGCTGGAGAGCCTGATCACAATGCTCCAGCAAATTAGAGAGAGTTTGTTGATTCCAGCTGGCTGCTTGCTGGCTAAGTTCCTCAAAATTCAGTGCATCTAAAACCTTAGCAAATGTATCA
>CAZFPD010000032.1:2574-6689 GCA_964521035.1 uncultured Candidatus Peribacteria bacterium | reverse complement strand
TCCTTGCCATGAATCAAATTAACCCTGCTATGTATTAAATGCAGCTTTGTGATAGCAGCTAGCGCAGAATCGGCCTCGGTAGCTAGACCTTGTTTCAGATTTTTCAAATCTCGCAGAACCGTAGTTTGCTGAGCGCTTTTTGCCTCAGCTAAAGGTAGAGTATGAGAATTATTTTCCTGCCGCAAAAGCACTATGTCCTCAGTGGGGCAAATTTGCTGCACATTCCAAGGTTCACCCAAAACATATAGACAGCGCACAAAAATGCCCTTTCTGAGCAAGGCTAAGCGATCTTTATAGTCTTGGATTCTTTTTAAGAGAGTTAGCTCAGGCAATTCAAACTGCTCCCCAGCTGGGTCCTGAAAACGATAGTATTTTGTCTGACCAAGGCGACGAGCACCTATTAATTGAGCACCCAAAACCTGCCCGCAATCTATGCCTCTATCTCTAAGACCGTTCTCTAAATGTAGCACTTCACTTTCAAGCATTATTTTAGTTCAGATAAGACTCTTCAATTGTATGTTTTGTAGCCGAAATGTCAAATATTTTTTTCGGTTCTAGTTGGCTCTCACACATTTACACCGCCCAAAACCCACTTATTCAGAAAAATTAAATCATATAAAGGCACTTGTCAAAGGCCCGAACCATCTATACAATGATAGTAGTTATCTAAAACCCATTCATTATGAGTCCCGAAGCAATTGAAGCCAATCAGAACAAATTAGACCTAAGACCCAATCTAGCCTTTGTAGAAAAGCATTTAGACCAATATAAAGCTGGAATAGCAAAGATCCTCAATAGGCCAGCTGATCCCAAGGCCATCCAATGGGCAGATGCAGTGCAAATTACAGGGTCCACCCAGTCAACCCAGCTTAGTGCAGAGCAAATTAGGAGTTTTCTCAGTCGCATGCCTAGCTCCTTACGTGAGTTGTCCCACCTTAAAGAAGTCGCAATTCAGGATTTCATATTGGTCCCAGGATTTGATGAGCACGGCAATTTTGATAGCAGTAAGGTCACGACTGCTACTGCGCAAGAATTTCCAACAGAGGGCGAGCACCCAAGCCGAATTTTAGTTGGCTGGTCCGATGGCCAGGCAATCAGGCCTACTATAATTCCGGACAGCGTTTCGAGTTCCCCAGGGGCCATTTGGATTTACCAAGCCCATGTCTTCCTCCATGAGTTCTTTCATACTATCGAATTCCCAAGGCGCACAGAATCCGCCAGGAGTGCAGTCAGTTTAGCATTAGACGGAATACAATTTACTTTTCAGGATTGGTGGCAAGACTTTGAACAAACCGTCCTGAACGGACAAGAACCAGAGCCAGTTTCAATGTATGCAGCCACCCGCCAGAATTTATTAAATCAAGAAAGCAAACTACAAGATCCGCAGAATTACCTGAGAGCCTTGGCCGAACAGGTCTGTGAGAGTTTTGTAGCTCATCAACTAGGCATAATTTCCAACTCGGCCGGCTGGACCGACTTTAGGGCGGCCTCACTGGGCAACAAACATTGGGCTAATCTGTATGATGAATATATGGTGGAAAGCGCCAACCAAAAATGGGGCTTGATGGAACGCCTATGCCGAGCAGCAGTTATTTAAACACAAAAAAACCTCAAGTTTCTAATAGCAGGTTTAGCATCAGATAGGGCTTAGGGTACAAATAGTCTATTGCTAGGATCTACTTGCTGTAAATTCAGTTACCTAAATTTACAATCTGTCTGCTACTTCTTTCTAAACCTACGAATCCAATTTAGAACGAGTTAACAGTGACTATACAATCTTTGGAAAGATCATATGACCAGGCTTATTTTTGCCATTTGAAGCTTGAGGCACAGGTGACGATAAGCGATTTTATCAGCACTTGTGCATCAAGTTTACAAAGCATTTACACAATATTTAAAGGATCATTATATAATTCTATCACATAATGTTATTCAGGTCAACTCTTTTTTATAGATTTTAATAACTTAAGCTTCCTTACTAAATCGTAATGCCGATAGCGGTAACAATAATCTACTCACAAAATCCCCGTCCTTGACCTGCACAGTTGCCACTCCATCGCAGGCCTTAATTAATTGTCCACGGACCCCATTGGCTATAATCGTGACTTCCTGACCAGAGATCTGATTGTCTTCCTCCGCGGCCAGTAGGTGTAATTTGGGAGTTTCTGGGGTTGATCTCCACCAAGTCGGAGGAGTTTGCAATAGTGCTTGCAGGTCCTGAGTGTGGGAATATTGCAGTTGACAGTTTTCCATTCGGCTTATGAGGATTGCCAAAAAGGATTTAGAATTTAGGGCCAGCAAAAGATCTGTCGAATCAAAAATAGCATAGAGCCGATACTCACAAGCAAAGCTACTTAAAATTAACTTTAAATCCAGTGAGGGTGGAGGGCTGAGCCTGAGGAAGTCAGAAAAACCCTGCTGTAAAAGCTCTAAATCAACTGGAGCTGAGGCAGAAACACTCTCAATAGACATAATGAAGTAATTAGGGGAACTTACATTAATTCTAACAAGACTCTAAAAAGTGGTCAATCTATAAAAGCGGTAGTCAGATCAAGCCGGACCTGCTATGCTATGCTAGTAGCATATAGCTTTTCAGCAATGAAACAGGCCATAGCACGATTTATAAGCCGCATATTTATTTTTTACTATAAGCTACGTTATGGCGCTGGCCTGAGTTTTGGCCAAAACGTACTTATCAACCATAAATTCAAATTTAAGGGACCGGGACAGCTCAAAATCGGCCCCGATTGTAATTTATGGGCCCACTCAGAAGCCAACGAGTTTTATTTGTACGATCCGCAGGCCCAGATCGAAATAGGGGCCAAGAGTCGCCTTAATGGAATCAGTTGCCATTGCGCACAATCTATCAAAATTGGCCAAAATTGCCTAATTGGCAGCGCCACCATCATGGATACAGACTTTCATAGCTTTACAGACCCCAGCCACATCCTTTTTAACAATCCCCAGGTAAAACCTGTCCAAATCGGCGACGGTGTGTGGCTATGCGGGCAGTCCGCCATCCTCAAAGGCTCTCAAATCGGCGCAAAATCCGTAGTAGGCTTCCGGTCCATCGTAGCCAAAAGCTTTCCTGCCAACGTAGTAATTGCCGGCAACCCAGCCCAAATCATCAAGTCAAAATCCCCTCAGCACAGCTAAAACACAACAAAAAAGACGAGCAGCACGCAACTGTTCGCCCTGCAATTCTCTTCGAGGTGCCACTGACTAGTAGGTGTCGGTGCCCCACTGGGCTTATGTAAATTATGAGCAATCCACATTTGACACCAGTTCTATTTCTGTTTAAGATTGGGTCCGGAGTTTAAGCAGCCAGCATTATGTCATTTGAATACCAAGAACCAAGCCACAACTATGACGCTGAGGCCATTGATCAAGCACTTAGGCAAAAACTAGAGCAAGAAAAGAGGCAGAACGGATATCATCTTGGATTTATCGCCGATGGAAATCGCAGATGGGCCAAGAATCAGGATTTGCAGGCCCCGCAGGGCCATGACCAAGGAGCGGAAGTGATAGAGAAGGTTATTTTACCCGGCATCGCGCAGTTAAAAGCGGTAAGCCAACTCAGTATTTACTTGTTATCTGCCTCGAATATGCAGAGAAGTCAGCAGGAGCTAAAAAACATTTACAATCTGTTTCAGCAAAAACTCCAGGCTCTAATTACACTGGCCAATGAGCAGAATATGCGTTTTTATCACGCTGGAGACCAAACTACCTTGCCATCTGCAATGCAAAACAATTTAACAGAATTAGCGGATAGTACCAAGCAAAATGGGGGGCTAAGGGTTAATTTATGTATTAATTACAGCGCTCAGCTTGAGTTCATGCAGGCTCTATCCATTGCAGCACAGTCTAATCACAATTTTGCAAGCCTCACTGCCTTAGAGATGGCCAAAGCTGTGCAAGCTGAATTCTGGATTCCAAGTCCCGCAGATCTAGTCATCAGAACCGGAGGAGATGCTAGATTTTCAGGCTTTCTAGGCAACAGACCCTGTGATGCCAATTGCCAACTAGTGGTTTCTAGCAAATTTCTGCCAGATGTGGACCAGGACGAGTTATTTTACCAAATACATCTATTCAGCCAGCAACATAGACGCCAGGGC
>CAZFPD010000032.1:0-2474 GCA_964521035.1 uncultured Candidatus Peribacteria bacterium | reverse complement strand
AGCTACCATTTAATAGCTGTGATTCCTGAGGCCTGCAGGTATTGGTTGGCCAGTTTGAAGTGCTGACAGCCAAAAAAGCCGCGGTAAGCAGAAAGTGGAGAGGGATGCTGAGCTTCTAAGACCAAATGTCGCTTGGCATCAATTAGTTGGGCCTTTTTCTTAGCAAAATTACCCCACAACATAAACACCAAATGTTGACGGCGGTCGGAGAGAGTTCGGATAACTTGATCGCTTAACTCCTCCCAGCCTAGATGTTTATGAGACAGAGGCTTGGCTTTTTCTACAGTCAAGATAGAGTTCAACAAAAAGACGCCCTGCGCAGCCCAGTCACTTAGATCCCCATTGCTACGCGGAGCTTGGTCGAAATTGCTAGCAATTTCCTGGAAAATATTTCGCAAAGATGGAGGTAAGTTCATTCCATTTTGGACAGCAAAACTCAGGCCCTGTGCCTGCTCCGGTCCGTGGTAGGGATCCTGTCCCAAAATCACAACTTTAACCTCAAAAAAGTCCGTGAGCTGAAAGGCTCGCAATATTCTATCTTGACTCGGGTAAATGCATCTGTCCTTATATAAAGGGGTCAGGGCTTGAATTTGGGCCCGCCAGCTGGATTTGTAGCCTTCTTCCTCTAGAATAAGATCCCAGTCTTGGTTCAAGATTTGGCTCATAGATTTTTATACATAATAAATCCCTGTCCTGATTTCATCGCAAAACGGTTGTATACACAGTGTAATAATTCAAAGCCACGCTTGGCAAAGACGGGGACTAAGTGTGCAAAAGCTGCTGTCAACAAGATTTGCTGGTACCCGTCAGCTTGTGCAAATTCTTGTATTAAGTTCAGGCTTGTATCAAAAACTCGGTTTCCCATACGCTCAGAACCATTATTGGGATCACACAGCATAATATCATTTATAATCAGCGTATCACAGACTGCCTGAGAAAGGGAGAGCTCAAATGTGTCCTTTCCGCGCATTGTACCTACAAAACTCACAAAATTCTGAGGAAAGATAATTTTCTGGCCCTGTTGCTCAAGTATTCTAGCCTCTAATATTTTACAAAAATCTGGGCAGAGATATTCATCCAGAGTAAAGATATGTGCCAGCAGGGGATTTAAAATAATCCAGCTGCTAGAATAGGTTTGGTTAACTGTAGCAATTTCATGCATCTGACCTGTGTTTAACATGGTCAAAAGCGATCTTTTATAAATATTTAGCGGTGCCTGAGACTTATGGAGACCTCTAATTTTGTCAACTGGAAGCACTTGCGAAGCTTCCAAAGCCATTAAATTCGTTTTCATGGCGGCTCGGTTAAAAATACTATTTCGATTATAATAAAATCTGATAGAATGTAAACAGGTTAATTTTCTTCCATGAGTCAGGGTCAGCCTATCCAGGTTTCCGAGTTTCGCTTGATGCTTTATCCAAAAAACTTTGAGCTTATGCAGCAGTTTTACGCTAAAACTCTGGGTTTTCCAATTTTAAATCAGTGGAATCATGGACCCAAAAACAGGGGAGTGATGTTCGATTTGCAAGCCAGTGTGATTGAGCTATTGTCCTTTGAGGGAGAGCATCGACCTGTACAAGGAGCCCAGCTTTCTCTGGAGGTCCAGAATGTGATTCAGCTGTGGGAACAGCTCCAAAAGCAAGTGACTATCCACTTTGAGCTGCGTGAAAATGACTGGGGAGACATTTCCTTCGCCATAGAAGACCCGGAGGGACTCATTATTACCTTTTTTACTAAAATATAAAGCATGCACAATTTTAAAGACGCACACATTAACATTGCCGGCGTAGTCGGAGTAGGAAAAAGCTCACTCTGCTCAGTTTTAGAGCAATATTCCTTTAAGATTTTTAAAGAGCCTGTGGTCAACAACTCTCTCTTGGCCAAGTTTTACGCTGACAAAAAGAGATATTCGCTAGCCTCGCAATTGTTTTTTCTCAACAAGCGCTTTGAAATGTACAAAAACTGTAATAGTTTTCACAAATCTATTATCGACCGGAGTTTGCCAGAGGATGGGATTTTTGCCAAGATGCTCTACGAAACAGAGCAGTTAGATGCCTCGGAATATGAAATTTACCAGGAGATATTTAACAATTATCTTAGTAATATCCAAGCTCCAGACCTGATGATTTATCTCAAAATCAAGCCAGAAAACGCCATTCAACGCATCCAAAAAAGAGGACGCTCTTACGAACTCAGCCAGGACCCCACCTATTGGTACAACTTAAACAATCACTACCAGGCTTTTTTTCAGAATTATAGCTGGAGCAAACTTCTGACTATTCAAGTTGATACGCTGGATTTTGTATCCAATCCACATGACACCAATTTAATTTTAAATATCATTCAAAAGGCTCTTCAGCAGGATAGAGGGCATCAAACTCTCCAAGCAGAGCCAGAGGAGCAAATTTCTCAGCTTAGCTTTTACACTTGATTAAACCGCCAAAAAATGTTAAAATACTATGATTAATCTCTAA
>CAZFPD010000031.1:0-10008 GCA_964521035.1 uncultured Candidatus Peribacteria bacterium | reverse complement strand
TAGATATAGAACTACATACGATCTCAGATGATCTTAAAACTACTCTTGAAGCTTTGATTTTAGAACAAGAAGCTATGCTAACAGGTAGCGGTGTAGTTGTTGAAATCAAAGACAACACTATTCAAGCCGTACTAGGTGAAGCATCAGATTCACAAGAAAATCAAACTACTAATGTTATTGAAAAAACAGACATTATTGGCCACTTTTATATAAATACTTCTCCAATAAGCGCCCTGCTTGAAGCCCAAGGTATTGATACTCCTTTCTCTCTTGAAGTATATACCAAAGATCTTGGTGAAAATCTAAATACAAGCTACGAAATCAACCTAGATCTAGATAATTTTTACAAATTAATAGCAGAGGAATTCGAGACTGAAACAAGCGACATCGAAGTTTCAGATGTTCAATCTGAAGACTGGTATTATGATCAAGCTCAGCAATACGCTAAAGATGGACCCCAATTGTTTAAAAAGGAAAACTGTGAAGAGCTAGCAACTTGTGAAGAATTTACCTTACAAGCAGGGCAAACAATCACTCGTGCTGAATTTGCAGCCCTAATTCTACAATATACTAAACAAGAGTTAAACACCCTATCAGAAAAAGATTTTGAAGATCTAAACTCAGACCACAAATATTATTTAGAGATGCAAACAGCTATAGCATCAGGTTTAATGAAAGGTGATGCATCAGGCAATACAATTCGCCCAGATGAAGGATTAAACCGTGCTGAAGCTATCACTATGCTACAACGAGCCTTTCCAATATTAAACGAAACAAACTTTAAAGATAAAACAACTCAATTTGAAGATGTTTCAGAAAATGCCTGGTATCTAGAAACTCTCTCCGAAGCCGTCTACGAAGGAATCATTCAAGGAACTACCGATACTACTTTCTCACCAAACCAAAAACTAAACCGTATCGAGGCTATCATCATGGTTCAAAGACTCATGGAAAAAGACATTTTCATGTAATAATAACTAAATATTATAAAGTTTAGGTCACAACATATGTTGTGACCTTTTTTTGACAAGCCCAAAAATAGGGAGTAAAATAACATTATATTATTAGTTAATAAAAAACATGCTCCAAGTTTTCAAAAAAGCCCTAGTTGCCTGTCTACTTCCATTACAAGTTATGGCAGCCTCACCTGAAGTATCAGAAAGTTCCACAGGCACAAACATTCCAGCAGACAACATTATATCATCTGAAACTTTTATCACAACCAATTACTCGAAACTCCTTAAAAACAATCAATTATTACAAGAATTAACAGATAAAAGCTTACATAAACGTCTGCAAAAAGAAACACTCCTAAACACTGTGCACGTACTACATAGTTGTGCAAAAAACTACTGTGTTCAACTATCAGATTTAGAAAATTTAAATGTAGGCAATGAAATTTTAGAAAAACTGCAAAAAAACTACACCATCGTAGAAGAAGAATTTGAACAATACACTTACTACAAAGTCAAAAACTTCAGTTACGTGTTAATCAAAGACAATCAAAGCGAAAGCTACCTAATTGCAAATTACTCAGACTCTAATTATCTTAAAGACGCATTATTAACTATGACAGACCTAAAACAACGACTAGGACAACAAGCCAAACAAGCATTTATTGATACCCCAGAGATTTTTTTGATGGCAAGCAACCTAAATTTTAAAACTAGAAAAACTCATATTTTTAATTTGTTTACCACAGACGACAGCATATACGGAACAATAATAACAGAAGCAGAACAAGATAAACAAGTTTACAATAAAAAAATTGATGATGATGTAATCTTAAGCCATAAAGCAATAGATCTATCCCCTATTGCCAACAGTAAATTTATCCATGAATTTGATCCTCCAATCCTTAAAGATATAATGTTGGAACTTGAAAGTGGAGAAATAGTAGGACAGACAAATTTTCAATTAGTTGAATTAAATTTTAAAAATCTTACAGATAAAATTAAGCAATATTTCCAATCTCTGAAAGGCCAAGCGACTGGTTATTACTCAATTAAAGATAATGTTGAATTCTCAAGTAACAGCGTAGACGCTCTCATTGGTACGACAGGATACGCTGCAGAAAATTTGAGAAAAACTATTCAAAATTATAAGGAACTAGAAGAAACAAAAAACCGCCATGAATTTAAACAAATCACAGGGCACCTATATTTAAATCAAGGGGTTCTTAGAAGAGATCCAGAATATCGAGACCGACGTGACATTGAAGTAATTGCATATGAAAGTCAGCCAAATACTGAAGATGGCAAAGTATCTCTAATAACCTTCTATGTCAATGGTGAGTATAAAGAACTAGTAAAAGCAGTACTGCAATTATCATCTCCAACTAGTACCGCATCATCAGATATTAAAATCCAACAAGAATTCACAGACGTAGCCTCAGACCAATGGTATTACAAACAAGCCATCAAATACCAAGATTCAAACAGTACACTTTTTAAAAGTAATCAATGTGAAAACAGACTCAAGGCACGACAGGATCTATTAAAATCTCGCCATAGCCAAAATATAAGCAGTACTCTGCTACGGTTTGATTGTAAAAACACATCAGAACTTGAAGCTGAAAAAAACATCACTCGGGCAGAATTTGCTACCTTAATTTTAGAAAGTATTTCCGATAGTGGCAAAATGAATCTAAAAGAGCAAAATAAAACTCAAGATACTAAATCAAAGTTCAACGACCTAAAAGAAGATCATCCATATTATCAACAAATGCAAGATGCAATAACACTTGGAATCCTTAAAGGAGACAGTAACGGACTTACAATCCGCCCTAACGCAGGATTAAATCGAGCCGAAGCAATCACTATGCTACAACGAACCTTCCCAATTTTAAATCAAACTAACTATCAAGAAACAACAACACAATTCGAAGATGTTTCTAAAGATGCCTGGTACCTAGAAACACTTTCAGAAGCTGTATACGAAGGAATAATCAAAGGAACTTCTGAAACAACTTTCTCACCTGAACAAAAGCTCAATCGTATCGAAGCTATTATTATGATCCAACGCTTATTGAAGAAAGACCTTCTCATGGGAATCCTCTGAAACACTTGACTTTTCAAATAAAAAAGATTATAAAGTATAGGCTTTATGCTTGTTTTTAATCATAAGGTTTAGACATAGCTCTAAAAAATTCGGTTCCCAAGCGATTAATCCCAAGATTAATCCCATAAACCGAGTAACAGTCGGTTTATTATCATTTAATTTGTTTGAATGGCAACAAAGCAAAAATTAAGAATTAAGATCAAATCCTTTGATCACAAAATTCTCAACCAAGTTGCTCAGCAAATATTGCAAACTGCAATAGATACTGGCGCAATGGTAGCAGGGCCTATACCCTTACCTACTAAAATTCAAAAGTTCACCGTCAATCGATCTACCTTTGTGAATAAAAAGGCCCGTGATCAATTCGAAATCCGTACTCACACCAGACTACTTGACATCAATGAGTCTACCTCGAGTACAATCGAACAACTCACTAACCTAACTGTTCCAGCTGGAGTAGACATCGAAATCAAGATGATGAATACGGAAAAAGCTGTAAAAAAAGACAAAAAGTAAAATTAATATTGACAATGGACTTCAAAACATTTAAAGTCTGGAAGCAATCAAATATTTACGTTTACATATAACCTCTAAATAAAAAACTATGGCAGGAATAATAGCCACAAAAGTTGGCATGACACAAATCGTAGATGAAACTGGAGCGATGGTCCCAGTTACTGTATTAAAAGCTGAAGCAAACACTATCAGGGCTATTAAGACCCAAGAGAAAGATGGCTACGACGCAGTTGTGATAGGTTACCAAGCCAAAAAGCGTAGTAAAGCCAATCCTTTTTATAAAACTAAAGAATTTGCAATTTCAGCAGAAGCTGAATATAAAAAGGGTGATGCCATCACTACCCAAATCCTAGAAGGAATTAACACCGTCAGACTGAGCTCTACCTCTAAAGGTAAAGGTTTTGCTGGTGTAATCAAGAGACACAATTTCTCAAAAGGACCAGAAACTCACGGTTCTCACCACCATAGAGCCCCAGGTTCTATCGGAGCCTGTGCCGCCCCAGGGCGCGTACTACGTGGCAAAAAAATGGCTGGTCAGATGGGTAATCAAAAAGTTACAATCAGAGAAGCTAAAGTTGTCTACCTAAATCATGAACAGAATCTAATCGGTATCAAAGGGTCTGTACCAGGTGCCAAAAATAATATAGTTGAATTATCCATATAGTATGAAAATCAAAATTTACAATCAGAAAGGAGAAGTTTCTAAAGAAATCAGTCTACCAAAAGAAATTTTCGGACATGAATTCAACGAAACGCTAGTCCATCAAGCACTTCTTAGGCAATTGTCTAATAAGCGCAGTCCTATCGCCCACACCTTGACTAAAGGTGAAGTCAGAGGTGGTGGCCGCAAGCCATTCCGCCAAAAAGGCACCGGTCGTGCTCGTCAAGGTTCTACTACTAATCCTATCTATCCAGGTGGAGGTGTAGCCATGGGACCACGCAACAATCGCAATTTCCAAAAAGACATGCCAAAAAAAATGCGACGTAAAGCACTATTTTGTGCCCTATCTCAAAAAGCACAGGAGAAATCTATCTTTGGTCTAGATGTCTATAAAGATAAGGATTTGAAAACCAAAAACTTCGTTCAAACCCTAAGCAAGCTACCGGTAGAACGTAATGTCTTACTAGTTACTTCTGAGGTGGATCATGAGCTTAAACGCGTAACTGCTAATCTAAATCAAGTCAAGGTTATCACAGCCGCCTACATCAACATTCATGATCTGTCCAAGTACAGAAAGATCTGTTTCCTAGGCGACAGCATTCAAAAAACCCAAGAAATATTTGCTAAATAATTATCATTATGGCTAAAATAAACTATCACGTAACAGAAAAGTCTCAAAAGGCAGCCGAAGCTAAAAAAGCCTTCGAAAAAGAATATGGTAAAAAAGTTGCCTCTATTCAAGTCATGAATGTACGTAAAAAAACCTCTCGCGGAGGCAAATATACCAGAAGACCAAATCTTAAAAAATTCACAGTTAGCTTTGAAAATAAAGCAAAAATAGAAATTAACGAAACTGAAAATGGCAATTAAAAAATATAAACCAACTACGCCCAGCCTTAGGCAAATGACTACTAATGCCTTTGCAGAAATAACTAAATCCAAACCTGAAAAGAAGTTGACGGTTGGGATCAAGAATAGGGCCGGACGTAACAATCAAGGTAAACTAACAGTTCGTCACCGTGGAGGTGGCCACAAACGTAGATATAGAATCGTAGATTTTGATCAAACCAAAAAACTCAATGTGCCTGGCAAAGTAGCCGCTATTGAATATGACCCAAATCGCTCAGCCTTCATTATGTTGATTTCTTATCTCGATGGAGATAAGCGATACCACCTGGCTCCAAATGAAATCCAGGTTGGAGAAACTATATTAACTGCCGAAAAAGCCGAAATCAAAACAGGAAACCGCATGCAGCTCAAACATATACCTGTTGGCTACCCTATCCACAATCTTGAGCTAACACCTAAAAAAGGCGGACAAATCATCAAATCTGCCGGATCCTCTGGCAAAATAGTTTCTCTTGACGGGCCTAAGGCGCAAGTTGCTCTCCCTTCTGGAGAAATCCGCTTGATTCCTAAACATTGTTATGCAACCATAGGATCTGTATCTAATCTAGATCACAGTAAAATTGTAATCGGAAAAGCTGGTCGCTCTAGATGGATGCGAAAACGACCACAAGTTCGTGGTAAAGTTATGAACCCTTGCGATCATCCCCACGGAGGTGGTGAAGGAGCTAATCCGATTGGACTAAAACATCCTAAAACACCCTGGGGGCTACCTGCTCTCGGAGTTAAAACCCGAAAACGCAAGAAGTATTCAGATAAAGATATACTAAAAAGACGTAAAAAATAATTAATTTAAAATGACAAGAAGTTTAAAAAAAGGTTACTACGTCTGCCCCAATCTAGCTAAAAAGATTCAAGCTATGATAGAGTCAGGCAAAAAACAAGTTATTAAAACTTGGGCTAGGAATTCCGCCATATCTCCAGACTTTGTAGGCTTTACCTTCGCGGTACACAACGGAAAAGAGTTCCTACCAGTGCTAATCTCTGAACAAATGATAGGCCACAAACTCGGCGAGTTCTCTCCAACTAGAAAATTTGGTGGACATCCAACTAATTAATAATTCATCATGCAAGCAAAACTTTCAAATGCCCGTATCACACCCAAAAAAGCCAACCTGGTAGCAGCTATAGTGCGTAATAAAAGTGCTAATCAGGCCTTAGATATTTTGAAATTCACACCTAAAAAAGCCGCTAAAATTCTGTATAAGATCCTAGAAAGCGCTATCAGTAACGCTAAAAGCAATTTCAAACAAAATTCTGACAATCTATTTATCCAAGAAATCAAAGTTACCAAGGCTATGCGGCTCAAAAGAATGCAGCCAATTTCTAGAGGTAGATCACATCCAATTTTAAAAGATTCCTCACATATTCACATCATTCTGGCCTCAAACCTTCCTGCATCTACAAATAATAAAAAATAATACAATAATATGGGAAAAAAAGTACATCCATTTGTTCACAGACTAGGTACCACAACTACGTGGAAATCCAAGTGGTTTGCTAACAATAAACAATATAGGCATGAGTTAAGACTAGATCTGGCTATTAGAAAACACTTATCAGAACTATTTAAATTCAAAGCAGTCTCTAATATAGAGCTTCAAATTGCCTCTAGTACGGTTATTGTGGATATACATGCCGCCAAACCAGGACTTATTATTGGGCAACAGGGTTCTAAAATTGATAAACTCAAAGACGAATTGGCTGCCAAATTTGATAAAACCTTCGTTGTTAACGTACACGAAATTGCTAAACCAAGCATGGACGCTAAAGTTGTCTGTGAAAAAATCGTTATGCAACTTGAACACCGCATCTCCTTTCGTAGAGCCGCTAAAACAGCCATCGAGCACGCCATGAATGATGGAGCACAAGGTATTAAAATCAAAATTAGTGGACGCTTAAATGGAGTTGATATCGCTAGATCTGAATTTTTTATCAAAGGACGCCTACCTCTTCAAACCATCCGAGCCGACATTGATTATTCCTATCAAACGGCCGCAACTTCCTATGGTGTTTTAGGCATCAAAGTCTGGATATACAAAGGTGACGTATTTAAAAAATAATAACTTGATTTTTTAAAAAAAAACCCTATAATCTTTAAGCTGTAAGCAGAAAATCTAAGCAGAAAAATGCAAATTCCAAAAAAACTAAAGTACCGAAAACCACACCGTGGTCGCAAATCACCTGAAAAATTAGCCAGAGAAAAAGCTACCCGCAACAATTCTCTTTCCTACGGCAATTTTGGACTCATCATCAAACAAGGGTGTGAAATGACTAGTCGTCAAATAGAGGCCGCTCGTAGAGTTATAGCCCGTATGACTAAGCGTGGAGGTAAAACCTGGATCAATGTTTTTCCGCACAAAGCTATCACTTCTAAAGGAGATGATATCCCTATGGGTAAAGGTAAAGGAACACCAGATTTCTACATAGCCGAACTCAAAGCCGGCGCCGTTATCTTTGAAATAGCCGGAATAGAAGAAGCCGTTGCAAGAGAAGCTCTCATGCTAGCCTCCCACAAACTTCCAGTCCCATGTAAAGTAATAAGTAATCAACTCTAATATGCGAAGTAAAACAGGTACAGTTGTATCGACAAAAATGGACAAAACGGTAGTAGTTGAAATAGTCAGTTTCGAAACACATCCGCTATACAAAAAGAAATTTCGAAAGACCTCTAAAATCAAAGCCAGAGACGAAAAAAACGAATGTAAGCTCGGAGATACGGTAACAATTAGCGAAACTCGACCCTACTCCAAATCAGTATGCTTCAAAATAACTTCTCGCAGCTAAGCGCCTAACCTAAAAGACAATGATACAAGCACAAACCAAACTCAAAGTAGCAGATAACTCCGGCGCCAAGCTAGTACAATGTATTAAAGTACTCAAAGGCTCCAAGCGTAGATATGCTAACATCGGCGACATCATCATCGTTTCAGTGAAACAAGCCGCTCCCAATGGTGCTGTCAAAAGAAAGGCCGTTGCCAGAGCGCTAGTAGTTAGAACCCGTAAAGGTATATCCCGCAAAGATGGAACTCGACTCAAGTTTGACGACAATGCCGTAGTGATGATAGACACTAATGGACAACCCAGAGCTAGTCGTGTCTTTGGACCAGTCGCTCGTGAACTCCGCGAACTTGGATATCAAAAAATTATTTCATTAGCACCTGACGTTATATAATATGCAAAAATACAAAGTTAAAGATAAAGTTTATCTTATTGCCGGCAAACACAGTGTTAAAAAGACTGAAAATCAAGGTCAAGTTGCAGAAATTCTCGCGCTAGACCTCGTCAAAGGTAAAGTTAAACTCGACATTGTAACAAGAAAAAAGTTCAAGAAAAAATCCACTGAAGGTCCAGGTGAAATAATTGATAGCAACCCATGGATTTCTATCTCTAATATTGCCATCGTAGACCCAAAAACTAAAAAACCTTCCCGGGTTGGAATCAAAGTCAACAATGATGGTTCCAAAGTCCGCATAGCTAAAAAATCAGGAACCGTCCTGGATAAATAATTGATTAACGAAACCAAATGCAAGCCTTAAGACACAAAGACATACTGAAAACCCTCATGGAAGAGCTCCAAATTAAAAATCCCATGTCCGCTCCTAGCCTACAAAAAATCGTAGTATCAGCCGGCATAGGTAAATTAGCTCAATCAGACAAAAAAATTGTCAAAGATGTGGTCGAAAACCTAAAATTAATCACTGGACAAATTCCTACTATACGAAAAGCCCGTTTATCGATTTCTAATTTCAAACTCAGAGAAGGTCAACCCGTTGGAGTATCAGTTACGCTACGAGGAAAATTAATGTATGAATTCCTCCATAAATTCGTACACATAGTGTTGCCTCGTGTCAGAGATTTGAAACCCATTAGCCCAAAAAGTCTAGATGGCCAAGGTAACCTATCTATCGGTATTAAAGATCATTTAGTTTTCCCTGAAATTAATCCAGACGACATAGTCCTGAGTCATGGAATGCAAATCAATTTCCAAACTAAGGCTACAAACAATACAGAGGGGCTCGCACTGCTCAAACAATTCAAACTTCCATTTAAAAAATAATTATGGCCAGAAAAGCATCCATTGTCAAAGACCTCAAGCGCAAGACGATAATTCTCAAGCAATTATCTGAAGGTAAGACTCCGAAATTTAGAACTCGGCTAGTCAACCGTTGCCATCTCTGTGGACGAAGACACGGTTATATCCGAAAATTTGATTTGTGCCGAATCTGCCTCAGAGAAAAAGCTTCTAGTGGACTAATTATGGGAATGACCAAGTCGTCCTGGTAAACAATTAATTTATTACTTTCTATGTATACTGATACTATCGCCGACCTACTAACTCGCATTCGTAATGCAGTTCAAGCCAGGCAAGAAAAAACTACCGCTCCCTACTCTCAATTTAAACATGAGATTTGTAAACTCCTAGTCCAAAAAAAATTCTTAAAAGGAGTAAAGAAAATCGATCAAGGTCATGGTCTATTAGAAATTGATCTTGGGCCAGCCCGCGACTTCCCTCTCGCCTTCAAAAGAGTTAGTAAATCTGGACAAAGAATTTATATGAAAGCCAAGCAATTCAAAAATATCAAAAACGGAATTGGTATCCAAGTAGTCTCTACCTCTCACGGCCTAATGACTGGCATGGAAGCACGCAAGAAACAATTAGGTGGAGAAGTAATCTGTGAAATATCCTAAACAATTAATTTTAATATCATGTCACGTATCGGAAAAATCCCAATTAACATGCCAGATAGCCTACAAGTTGAAATTAAAGATGGACTTGTCTGCATCAAAAATTCATCAGCTCAGTTAACTCAAGCTATTCAAACTGACCTGATTACCATCAAACATGATGCCGAAAACAAACA
>CAZFPD010000030.1:1621-10250 GCA_964521035.1 uncultured Candidatus Peribacteria bacterium | reverse complement strand
CGCGAAATCCTCGCTAAACTTCCCTTAATAAAAAATCTACTTCCTCAGGCCCGCACTATTCCAAGCAATGAAAGCCTATATATGGCCTCCAATATTCAAAATTTAATCTAAAAAATATGCAATTTCAAACCCAAGTACTCAAATTTGAAATTAGCCAGCAACACCTAGTGTTTATCAATCAAAAGCTGGCCAATCAACTCAATCTCGAAAAAGGCGAATTCGCCCAATTAGCAAGCTCCACCCAACAACTTGGAGTAACTATCGTGATCCACAACAGAATGAGCGATAACACTATCGGCATATTAAAAAACACTGAAAAAGAAATGAAAATCCAAGCCCCCCAAAAACTCAATCTCGGAACTCTTAAAACCTCCGTCTCTATCAAATACATCAAGCAAAAACTAGATGGACAAGCCCTAAACAAAGACCAAATCCAACAAATCATTTATGATGTAGTGCACGACAACCTAGACAAGGCCACTCAAGCTTATTTTATTGCCGGATGCTACCTCAACAAACTCAGCGACGAAGAAACCGCCTTTCTAACCAAAGCCATCGTTGCCAACGGCCAGCAATTACAAAGCGGTAAAAATAAAAATATAGTCGACAAGCACTGTATTGGTGGAGTTCCAGGCAATCGCACCACCATGCTCGTAGTTCCAATTATTGCGGCAGCAGGACTCAAAATCCCTAAAACTTCCTCGCGCAGCATTACCTCTCCAGCTGGCACTGCCGATACCATGGAATGTATATGCAATGTGACTATCGAAGCCCCAAGATTAGACCAGATCCTCAAAGAAATTAAAGGCTTCATCGCCTGGGGAGGCGGCGTAGACATTGCAGCCGCCGACGACAAACTAATCCAATTACGCAGACGCATTGGCTTAGATCCCGAAGGCATGATGTTGGCCTCCATTATGGCCAAAAAATTTGCAGCCGGATCCAAAATTGTACTAATCGACATCCCGCTAGGTCCCCAAGCCAAAGTCAAAGACCTACCTGCGGCTATGAACCTCAAACAAAGATTTGAAAACATAGGCAAACTCCTCAAAATGCAGGTCAACGTAATCATTACCGACGGCTCCACACCCATCGGTAGAGGTATAGGGCCGGCCCTAGAAGCTATCGACGTGATGGATGTGCTAGCCAACAAACCAGAAGCCCCGCAAGACCTCAAAGAAAAATCCCTCAAACTTTCAGGCATACTACTAGAAATGGCCGGCAAAGCGGAATTAGACCAAGGTTATGCCATGGCCAAAGACATCCTAGAAAGCCAAAAAGCTCTCCACAAAATGCAAAGCATCATCCAACACCAGGGCAAAAACAAAATCCAAACCCCTCCAGGCAAAAATCAAAAAAACATCCTTGCTCCAAAAGACGGAATAATTGCCCATATCAATATCAAAAAAATATCCTTTACCGCTCGCCAACTAGGCTGCCCATCAGACAAAGGTTCTGGACTATATATGCACGTCAAAACTGGAGAATTAGTTAAAAAAGGTCAAAAACTTGTCACCCTGTATGCCGAGGACAAACCCAAACTCAACAAAACTCTCCAAAATCTAGATTTAGGTATAGATATCAAATAAAACTAATCAATGTACTTCAAAGGCACTTGCAAAATCCGGCTTTCGGTAGCCAAATACATCAACTTTTGATTGTAATCCACATACATGTCTGAAACCTTACCCTCAATATCAAAATAATACTGCCTATCGTAATCTAAATTTCCTGCCGCATCCTTATAATACTGAATCACTCTATTTTTATCCTTTTCTAATACATATAAAAAAGAATGATCTAAAGAAGTATACAATTGATCTATTTTTTTAATTACTTCCAAGGGCTGGCTTTTGATTCTAAAGGAAGTATCCAATTTAGACTTATAAAATTTTTGAATACTGGCATCTTCAAAAGCTACATAAATCGCGCCATCCACCGTAAAATCAACCATCTTAGGTAGTTCATAATCCAAACCCCTTAAATAGAAACTGAAGTCAGAAACTCCGCTATTAAACAAATTTGCTCGCAAAATTTTATTAGCCTCCTTATCTAAAACATACAAACGTGAACCATAAATTTGCATGTTACTAGGCTCAAAAGTTAAATCCGGCGTGTGCAAAGTATAAACCTTGGCAGAATTAAAATAATTTAAAGATTTAAAAAATTCTCCATCATAATATAGCAGTGCCTGAATTCTTGGATTATGAGCAAACTCAGTAATTTCTTCTGTCAGATCTAACAATTTTTCTGGAAACAAACCCGGTAAATTCTTATATATCGCTGACTTGCTCAAAGCCAAAAAATCACCCGAAGACTTAAAAAAACCTCGGATCTTAACAAAACTTTCTACTTCGGTTAAATCCATCAGTAAACTTGGAGCAAATTTTTCAACCTTATCGATTTTAGAACGAATATCAGCTATAGCTATTTTATGACTTTTAGCCTGTTTTAAAAGTACTTTTTCCTGAATGACTTCATTCAGTTTGTCTTCTGCAGTCGACAAAATAAAAATCACTCTCTTCTTATCCGGTTCAATTTTGGCGTTATTTATAATCACTTCTACTTCATCTAAAATATCCTGATAAGCCGCAACATTTTTATCACTTAAAACTGTATTATAAGAGAAATACCCACTAATTGAAGCCAATAAAATCAATATTAACAAAACCGGCAAAATCACTCGCTTTTCCTTAAAATTAATATTTTTAAAATATTGAAACCACTCCTTCTTAGATTTAGACAAACCCTCAACCACATACTGACTCATTTGGATTTTGGTCTTCATAATTGCCAAATCCTCTCCCCGAATAAAATCTAAAATAATTTTCTCATCCAGCAACATATCCTGCTGTAAAAGGTCCAACCAACGTGATAAATCATGAAACTTAGTTAAACGCCGCGAAGTCAATATAAGCTGATCGGCATACTTATAAGTCCCCGAAACTATCTCCGAAAAACCAGTTAAATCCAGGTTTTTCTTATCCTCATCTATCATCTCTGAAACTGCAATTAACTGACGTTGACGCCAAATATATACCGCAGCCTGATTATATTTGGAAATATAGACCTTCGTCTTGTCCAAATAAACTATAGCCAGATGCAAATCCTCTAAGTTTAATCCTAAATTTAAAGGAAGCTCCTCCAAATTCTTGTTCAAATCATGCAAAGCTGACTGCATTGTTTCTAAAGGATCAGGTTTAGGCTCCACAAAAAAAGATTTCCGTAAATTCATAATACAAATATCCAAAACCGTCTCTAAATCCATTTCATTGGCCACCTCCACTAATATGCCAAAGCCCGTATTTAAATCGTCATCATACAACCAAACTGACTCATATAATTTGTCAGAATCCTCACTCTTATATTCAAAAAATTGGCTGTTTGAAAACTCGAAATTCATGTATAAAACTTATTTCTGATAGTATTATACTATAAAGTTAGTAAAACCCATTCCGAAAAAGTGAAAAAAACTTTGACTTACCACTAAAATATATATAGAATCTAAAGGCTTTATAAAAGAAAGTATGTTAAGCAAACCAAATAAAAGACGTAGAGCCAGAAGACACGGGTTTCTAAAACGCATGTCCACAGTTGGAGGCCGACGTGTAATTAAATCCAGACGCTCCAAAGGTAGACACCAATTAGCTGTGTAATGTTAGCTTTTAATGTTAGCTACAAAATACCGAATTAAAAAATCTGAAGTCCAAAAGCTCGCCAAATGCGAGCATTTTTTGCAAGGACAAAACTGCCTAATCAAATATCTGCCTAACCAACTTGGCAACTGCCGGCTGAGTATTGCCATATCTAGAAAAATTAAACTCTGCAACGCTAAAAAAGGCGAAATTAGACGCCAAATCAAAAATATATTTCTGCAAATCCCAAATAAAGACACAAAAAGCTTGGATTTTTTCGTGATTCTGTTAAAATTCAAACAAGGTGATCAGTTCGCCCATATTAACAAAACAATTTCTGATTTTTTAAATAATAACTAATCCATGAATAGTAAAATACTAAACCTTGTTCTCCTAGCTTTGATCGGGATCTTGGTCTTTCAAAACTTTAGTCCTCAAAGCCAAAGCTTTCAAAATTCAGACCAAGCCCTCGAAATCAAAAGTACCAGCTCTAGCTATCCAGTCGGAAAAACCATCGCTGTTAAAATCAAAAACAATACTAGCAAAAACTACAAACTGCTCTTTCAATGTCCCAAAAGTCCTTTTCAGGCACTAAGAATTCAAAATGGCACTAGCTCTCTCATCCCATCCCAAACCAAGCTCAACTGCCAAAATTCCAACATAAAAAACGCCTACGCCCTTGTTGTAAAAGCCCAAAATGAAAAAATTCTAAATTTAGATTACCACTCCAACCAACTCTTTCATGAATTAGGCAGCTACAAACTCCAAGCCAGCTACCAACTAGATGGCCAACGACATAATTTAGAAAGTAACGAATTTGAAGTCGAACCCGCCGGATTTTTCCGCAAAACCTGGATCAACCTTTTCTACCGTCCTATATATAATGCCCTCATAGGGATTATAGCTTTGGTCCCAGGTAATAATCTAGGCTTTGCTATTATCGTACTTACCATTTTAATTAGACTTTTACTCTTTCATCCCAATCAAAAGGCTCTCAGTGGACAAAAAAAGATGCAAGAAATCCAACCCAAACTCGAAGCCATCCGTAAAAAACATAAAAACAATCAGCAAATGATGGCCACCGAAACTCTCAAGGTTTGGCAATCAGCCAAAGTCAACCCCTTCAGTTCCTGTCTACCTATGTTGATTCAGTTTCCAATTTTAATCGCAATTTTCTACGTAGTACAAGCCGGAATCAATCCAGACAAACAAATTTTATTATACAACTTTTTAAGCCAAATCCAAATCGACCAAATCCAAACTCAATTTCTAGGGCTTTTAGATATGACAGAACGCAATTTATATGTCCTTCCGGTGATAGTTGGTATCCTCCAATATTTCCAAATTAAATTAACGCTACCCAAAAGCACTGCGGCATCTCCTAATTCCATGCAAGAATCCATGCAGAAAAATATGGTCTACTTCATGCCAGCCCTAATTGCTGTATTCACAGCCTCACTTCCCTCAGGCGTCGGTGTTTACTGGGCCACCTCAACTCTATTTGGCATCGCCCAACAACTTTACATTAATAAAAAAAATAATTAATTTCCATGGAAGAATATATACAAGAAAAGCTTCAAAATCTACTAAGTGCCCTAGATATTAGTATAGATCACATTGATATACAAGAAGGCAAGGACTTAAGCGAGCAAATTCAATACATGGTCAATATCTCAACCAAAGAAGCCTCACTTCTAATCGGCAAAAAAGGCAATAACATTATCGCCTTACAACACATTTTAAAGCAGCTACTCAAACATAAATTTCCTGACCTAAAAGTCACTCTAGATGTAGATAACTACAAAAAAAGACAAATCGAAAACACTCTAGGCATCACCGAAAGACACATACAAAAAGTGCGCGAGAGTCAAAAAGTCGTTAGCCTGCCACCAATGACTCCCTATTATCGACGTATCGTACATATTTTTATCGACCGAAATTATCCAGATATATCTACCGAATCGGCAGGTCATAAAGACCACCGACACATCGTACTCAAACCCAAAAATTAAATTTATTAAATATAAATTCCTATGCTTAAATACACCCCAAACGTCCCTCGCTTTTTAGCCTACCTATTACTTTTTACATTTAGTTTCAATTTGGCGCTTGCCAAAGATTTTTCAGACCTTGCCAGTGACAATCCTGCCTTCGAAAGCGTGAACCATTTTGTTGATCAAGGCTGCATCAGTGGCTACCAAGACGGCACAATCAAGCTTGCCAAATCCATCAGTCGCATGGAATCCGTAAAACTCATCCTGACTTGCCTAGACCTCCCACCTCTTTTTCAAGAACAATCCTTTGATCTCAAAAAAGACACCATAGTCATCATTAATAAGCAAGAAATAAAATTAGAAAATGACCAAAGTCTAAGCATCAAAATCCCCTTCAATCCAGATCAATACAGCAATCTAAACTTCCCAGATATAGACCCTAATGGCTGGTACATCCAATATCTCAAAGAAGCCGTAATTCGTAAAATCATCACCGGCTACCAAGACAACACTATTCGACCCGAACAAAAAGTCAGTAAAGCCGAACTCTTTGCCATCCTACACCGCATTACACCTAGCCAAATTTTAGAGAAATTCACCATAGATCAAACCATCAAAGCCAACGACCTAGACCCCAACCAATGGTTTTTTACTTCGGCTATGTTTGCATTACAAAATGAACTAACCGAACTGAATACAGAACAAAACTACAACTACGACCACAAACTCAACCGTGCCGATTTCATTCAAGCCCTATATAAATACCACAAATGGCTTAAAAAAACTCTAAATCCTGTCCAAGAAGTCATTAAAGAAGTCAAAGTTATCAAAGAAGTCAACACACCAGACCCAGAGCCAGAAGCAGAAGCAACTCCAGCAACTGAGCCAACAACTGAGCCCACCCCAACTTCCAACTCGGAACCAGAAGCAACTAGCACCGAAACTACAAACACAGAAAACTCGCCTGTCTCAAACCTAGAAACAGAACAAGGCATAGCCAGCTTCTATAGCGAAAATCTGCGAGGTGCCAAGACCGCCTCCGGAGAAATATTTAATCCAGATGATTTAACTGCCGCCCACAAAACTCTCCCATTTGGCACTATAGTCAAAGTAGAAAATCCAGCCAACGGCAAGTGGGTAAAAGTTAAAATCAATGACCGAGGACCCTACGTAGATGGGCGCATCATTGACCTATCTCACAGTGCCTTTGAAGCGATTGCAACTCTTTCTAGCGGACTTGTAAATGTACAATTAACTATCGAACCATAATTATGAGTCAAAAAACTCCTCTCTCTCAACAAATAATCAAAACCAGCAGCGCACTGCAAATAACCCTAATCATAGGCATAGTTGCCCTAAGTATACTCAAATTTCACAATTACACTCAGCAAAAAAGTCTATCTAGCAAACTGCATAGTATCCAAGATCAAAGAGCTAAACTCAACACCCAAACCCTAGCCATAGAACAACAAATCCTAGAAATCAAAGCCTACAAATTACTAAACCAAAAAACCCAAATCAATTCCATGCAGAAAAACTCAAACTTCCATTTTTTCCAGACTCGCCAAGACAGACTCAGCTTCCTTAAAAATTAATCTTGATTTATCTCTTCAGATTGCTATAATCTTTATGCTTAAAACATACGGTCCCTTCGTCTAGTGGTTAGGACGCCAGGTTTTCATCCTGGAAACAGGAGTTCGATTCTCCTAGGGACTACCAAGTCAAATCTGGAAACCTTTTTATAAGCTAGCAAAAACCAGGTTGACAGCTGCAAATTAAATATTTAAATTTCAACATGAACACAAAAACAATTGGCGTACTAGGATTAATTTTAGGTGTCACATTAAGCTATTCCTTAAATGTAAGCTATTCACTCAAGCTAGAAAACAAAAAAGACAAGTCAGAACAACAATTATATTTATATAAAAATAAAGAAAGCTCAGCCGTTGCCTCCAGAGTAGTCTCAGCTGTTTCATCTGATGTCACCTCGGTTGTTTTATCTGATGAAGGCGAGGCCTCAGAAGTTACTTCGGAAGTAATCTCCTTTCACGCTAGTCCAGTAATATCTTTTATCCCAACTGCCGACGAGAAAGGCAAAAAGAAGAAAGGCAAAAAGAAAAAAGTTCAAAAAGTCACTCCTATCCTTATCAATCAACTAGAAAAAGTCGAAAGAATGCAAAATCCAAAGAAATACAAAATTGGCAAAAAAGAAAGAGCCAAATTGATGGAAATGTATGGCCAATAAAAAAATCTCAGCATATAAAAAGACCAATTTACCAATCCTAATTGGTCTTTTTCTTATCCCGCTAAGCTTTTTACCCTTTATCAGTAATAGTTTCACTTCAGCCAAAAGTGCTATATATGGAATCATTGGCCTTTGGTGTTTAGTAATATTAAGTTCGTATAAAAAATTTTTCACCCAAACATTCCATTTAATCAAAAACAATAAACTTTTCCTCACACTCTGTTTAAGTTTAGTTTTAAGCCTGATCAGTTCCATTATAAATCCCCATTGGCAATTAGGACTATATGGAAATTTTAGTCGTAATATGGGCTTAATACACCATATTCTCGGCATATTTATAGTTTTATACATTTATTTTTTTTATAAATCCCAAAAACTACATTTTAAAATAATCAGTTTCAGTAATATAATCTTAATACTTTACGGCATCTTACAAAGTTTAAATATTGAAATATTTTTTTCAAATTATAATTTTAATTTATTTGCAGGCAGAATTTTTTCATTAATTGGTAACCCTTCCTATTTTGGGCAAATACTCACCTTATTGATAGGTCTAAACATCTATAAATTATACAACATTCAAAATCCCAAATGGCGCTTATTAGAATATGCACTAATATTTGGAAACATATACTGCTTACTACTAAGCCAAACTCGCACTGCACTAATCGCTTTAACATTTTTGTTAGTTGCTCTAGGTCTCATTAAATTCAAGAAACATTTATGCAGCAGAGTCTCATGAGTCATGAGCGCCG
>CAZFPD010000030.1:0-1611 GCA_964521035.1 uncultured Candidatus Peribacteria bacterium | reverse complement strand
TAGATAGCATTTCATTACTTAGTTTAGACTACATAATCTTTCCTAATCGATTTACATTCAACGCAATCTATCTAAGATCGCTAAATACCAGAATCCACATATGGGAAAAAACCATAGGATTAATTCAAGAAAAACCCCTACTGGGCTATGGAAATCAAAGCTTTTATTTATATTCACCAAGCATTTTAACCCCGGAATATTTAACTCAAGAAGCCAGTATTGACCTAATTATCGACAAAGTTCATAATCAATTTTTAGAGAAAATTTATGAGAATGGTGTCTTGCAGGGCATCTTTTATTTACTTTTAATATTTTATCTAGCTCAATATGCCTGGAAACATCCAAACCCAAACGTACAAATTATCAGTCTGATTTTACTTAGTAATCTTATTCAAAACCAATTTGGTTTTAACGACTTTAGTTTGCTATTTTACGAATACTTTTTATTCGGAATCCTTTTACACTCAATCAAAAAACCACCAACTCTAACATATAGCACTCAACACACCTTACTTAGATTTAGTATCTGTGGTGTATTAATATATTTTTTAGTTATCAATCAATTGCTAGGTATGTATTATCACCGAGAATTCAAAATCAATTCTAGTTCTAATCCCAAGCTGGCAATTCACTCACTCAAGCAAAGTGCTCAATTTTGGCCACACTACAGCCAAGTCTATTATGAAATGTTACGCAATAAACTCAACAACAAATTTGCAATTCAAAAACTTGTGCAAATCGAAGGAAACACTCCTAACATCCTTGCCTGGCAAGGCAATGTTTATCGAGACAACCTAAAACTATCTACTCAATACTACCTACAAGCCTTAGAATTCAATCCCTATCATCCAAACATAGTCCGAGCCTTCGCAGATACTTTGTATTATCACAAAGACTACGAAATGTCCTTATACATGTACAAACAATATCTAAAGTCCATTCCCAAAATATGGGAAATGCATACTAGCAAATCACCAGAATATGCTAAATACTACAGCGATATCGTCAAAAAATACCCTTATCTTGAACAAGTCAGTGAAAGAATTGACGAATTAATTGAAATCAATCAAACTATTCCAGATAATAAGACTTTATAGGCTTCAAATTCTGATCTAGCTCATAAACCAAAGGCTTTCCAGTTGGAATATTTAGATTTGGGATATCCTCATCAGAAATTGCATCTAATTCCTTTACCAAAGCCCGCAAAGAATTTCCATGGGCACTAATCAAAACTTTCTTGCCAGCCTTAATTAAAGGTGCAATTTCCGCATCAAAATAAGGCATTACTCTTTCGCAAGTCATTTTCAATGACTCTGCTTGTGGCACCTCGGTATCAGCATATCTCTCTTGCATCTCTAAATAACGTTTATCATCTTTAGCAAGTAAAGGAGGTGGAGTCGCGTAACTGCGCCGCCACAAATGCACTTGTTCCTTACCAACTTTTTCAGCCATTTCTGCCTTATTAAAACCTTGCAAATCACCATAATGTCGCTCATTTAATTGCCAAGCACGTATAACCGGCAAATAACAATTATCCATTTCATCCATAATTAACCATAAAGTTCGAATGGCTCGCTTTAAATAAGAAGTAAAGCAAATATCAAACTCATA